>JBDTYU010000064.1:0-4431 GCA_040005535.1 Ginsengibacter sp.
AACGATGCGCCAGTGTCATCCCCATAATTCCACCTCCAACTATTCCCCATTTTTTAGGTTCCATTAATATTTTTTATTGATGGCATATTTCTTAAACCATAAATTGTTTTTGCCACTCAATTGTTGCAGCGAGGCCTTTTTCCAAATCCCACACAGGTTCAAAGTCAAAATATGAACAGAGTTTTGAAATGTCCGGAACTCTTCTCATTACATCCTCATAATTCCCGAATGTTGAGTATGGAATGTAATTAAGTTGCGGTTCTGAGTTCGGGCCATTTATCAATTTCCATATTAATATTGCCAATTCTTTTATTGATATTTCTGTATCTGATTTTGGTCCCGTATTAAAAATCTCATTATCCGATTTATTATTTTCTATGCATAACACAAGTGCACTTACTGTATCATCAACATAAGTGAAAGTTCTTGTTTGGGATCCATCCCCATGAATATCTATGGGTTCTTTTTTAAATGCTTTTTCAATGAAAACAGATTGCGGGCCACCCCACCAGGTCAAATTTTGGTTAGGTCCATAAGAGCCAAAAAAACGCGTAATAGTATATGGAAGCCCGTATTCATCATGATTTGCGATAATGTATTGTTCTCCATACATTTTTGAGAGAGCATAAGCCCAGCGCTTTACAGTCGTTGGTCCCATTACAAGATCTGAGTTTTCCGTAAAGGGTATATTAGGATTTTTTCCATACACATCGGATGTTGAAGCAAAAAGAATTTTAGATTTATCCATGAGACACTTATGTACCACATTTCTAAGCATTAAATAATTTTCTTCTAAAGTTCTTAATGCATTTGTATAACGGGGAATTTTTTGAGAAGCAAGATGTATTATAATGTCTGCTTTTACATCTTTTAATATAAGAGGGTTGGCAATATCTCCCATTATCAACTGGAAATTTGGTTGTCCCTTAATTGACTCAATATTGCGCCTGAATCCATAATTAAGATTGTCTATTCCAATAACTGTATGCCCTCTTTCCAATAAACGATTAGCAAGATTGGAACCGATAAAACCCGCTACACCTGTAATTAAAACTTTCATTCTTTATAAAAATATTTGTTTATTATATTCTCAGATAAGTTAGTAGTAAGAAACCTGATATCCCGCTTCTTTAATCACAAAAGAAACGTTTTTAACATTGACTCTATTGCGCCGTTATTTATTATTATTATAAAGAATTCTATCTTGTTTAAGATAAAAAAATATCCAATTTACAATGCTTAAAATACAGTTTTATCCCCTTTAAATACATAGTATATGGTTAAAAAAAGAATCTGAATATCCAGCCACAATGTCCAGTTTTCCATATACCATAAATCTTTATTAACCCTCATTTGAATTTGTTCCGGGTTAGTAATTTCGCCTCTATAACCATTTATTTGCGCCCAACCAGTTATACCTGGCTTAATAAACTGACGAACCATATAATCATTTACTACCTGAGAATAATCTGAAGTGTGTTTAACCATATGTGGGCGTGGGCCTACAAGGCTCATTTCTCCACGAAATACATTGATGAACTGCGGGAATTCATCAAGACTCGTTTTTCGAATAAATTTTCCAATTCTGGTTACACGATTGTCGTTTTGTGTAGCCTGCTTCATATCAGCCTCTTTGTTGGATTTCATGCTTCTGAATTTCCAGCAGAAAAATGATTTTTTCTCTTTTCCAGTTCGTAACTGTTTAAAAAAGACTGGCCCTCCCGATTCTAAAAAAATTAATAAACCTAGTAAGGGTATTAGCCAGGAGAGAATAAAAACAATAACGAAAAAGCTTACAACAATATCCAAACCCCGCTTTTTAATCCTGTTCCCTACATCATCAAGTGGTTCGCTACGTAATGACAGTATTGGTAAATCACCGAAATAATCTATATGCACTTCTCTTGTAATAAATACCGAAAGATTGGGTACAATTTTAAACCGGATGCATTCTTTTTCTGCCTGATACATTAAACTGTATATATCCTTATTCTGTTCAGGTGTTATTGTCGAAAATATTTCCTGAACCCCTAATTTTTTTGCTACCTGTAATGTATTACTGATATCGGATACTACCGGGTAATGTGATAACTCCTGGATATTTTCCTCATCCTCGATATAACCTATCAATTGAGTATTGCGTCCATCTTCTTCAAAATATTTCGCCAGTTTTTTTGCAGTAGCATTATAGCCGAGTATAATAACTTTTTTGATAAGGTAACCGCTGCTTCTGAAATATTTATGGATGCCGAGATAAATAAACCTGTTTATTAATAAACCAAGTCCAAAAATACTGATGGTAGTAACAATAAATAAACGCGAGATTTCTAATTCTCTTGAAAAAAATAAGTAAAACATTATTAAAATAATCCACAGTAGATAAACCTGGATCGTTCTTTTGGTAAATGCTTCAAAACTCAATATAACTTTATCTGCATAGGTTCTTAAAAGGAACGAGAGTAATAACCATAAAGCATTTGATATTGTCCAATACAGAATATATGCATTCATGGAATATGAACCAATGCGTTTTATAAATAATATTTGGCAAAGAAAATAAAGTACGTTTAATACAACTAAATCTAATATTACTAATGTCATTTGTAAATATCGTTCAAACTGCTTGTTCACAATTTCAATTTTTTATTATCAGATTTATTATCAAATTCATTAATGTAATTTACGGTTTGTGTTATGTTGGCTTTTGAAGAAGCTCCAAATAAAATGGATTCAATATTTGGAAGATCGCATACATATTTAATTGCATCGTTAGGATTAATAGCTCCTCCTGCCAATACCTGCATTGCAATAGCCCTTAATTTTTTTGTCTTTAATATAGATTCATATGATTCTTTACCCCCTGACATTCGGAAGCCGGCAAGGTTAATAGATGAACAGATTATTGGATTTTTAATTCCGGCCTCTTCAAGATTTTGGAAAAGCTTTGGCATATTCATCGTTATAAAACCAGCTTCTGCATTGTATTTTTTTTCAATATAATTATGAAAAGCTTTCAATACATCAAACATACCTAATCCCAATACAAGGTCGGTTACGACATTCTGCAGGAAAATAACCGGTGTTTCAATTCCTTTAAACATCTTCATTTCAGCATCAATCAAAAGTTCCATAATGGATAAATAATCTTTTGATAAATATGCTACACCTCCTTTAAACAGGGATCCTAAAAAATTTCCGGGTACATACTGCTTTATAGTGCCCGACATTCCTAATTCGGTTATAGCATTTGCATATTTATGCGCATAAGGCATGCATGGATATATCTTAAAGCCATTATACTTTTCCGGATTAGATCTTATAAAATCGCAAATATTGGCTATGCGATCATGAGTAGTACACATGAATGTATTGAGGCCTGCTTCCCTGGCCATATCCAGCGTTTTAATAATGGAGTCATCATCTTTAAATTTGATCGCTTGTGCTCTTGATTTTTCATCAGAAACATGATTAACCGCAAAAAACTGGTTATCGCCAAATAATACTCTATCCATGTTAATTTTGTTTTGCATTCTCCAGAATCATTTCAACTACTTTATCAGTATAAAGTCCCTGTTCGAATGTATTATATGTGCTTTGCCTTTTATTCATCACATTACTTACGAAGTATTCAATCTGAGCACTGTACTCTTCCCCACGCAGGTAAAAGTTTACAGGAAGGGCAAATTCAGTGATGTACTTTGTAGTCCATCCCTTCTCCAGCTTTTCTTTTTGATTGGCTTCTTTCATAAATATTTTAATCTCAGTTGCATCGCAAATAATCTTTCCTTTTTTTCCTTGTATTGTAAGTGAAGTAGACATTTTTCGAAAAGTATCATCACTCCAATTTACAAGCAATACACCACTAATATTATTACTAAGAGTTAATAAAGAAAACACCGCATCATCAACACCTTTGGAGTAAATACTTTTCAACAGAGTTCCGTTTATTTTTACCGGGCGGCCAATAACTTCCTGAATCAAATTAACAACATGAGATGCATAATCGGATGTACAACCTCCTCCCTCATCTGGATTTGATCGCCATGTATTACCTTTTTCCTTAGTAACAACAGGCCCATAAGCTTCACCAGTAAAGTGCATTACCTCTCCAATCGCATTTTCCTTAATCAATCGTTTTAATTCTCTAAAGGTGCCTATAAAATGATTATGATAGCCAACCTGATTGACGAGTGATTTTCGTTCAGCAATTTGTGTCAACTCTACTCCCTCTGCCGATGTTAAACTAAAGGGCTTTTCACAAAACACATTGATATTTTTTTCTAAAGCGTATTTTACCATGGGATAGTGAAACTTTGTGGGGGTTGCGATAACTACAAAATCAAGGTTTTCATTACCAAGCATTTTTATATAATCGCTATAAATATTTGCTTTGGTATATTTTTTAAAAGCATCCAAAACCAAGGTGGAAGT
>JBDTYU010000065.1:0-2528 GCA_040005535.1 Ginsengibacter sp.
CCACCAGGTGATATTAGTTCGGTAGGCAAAATCCTGCAACCATTGGTTTGAAAAATAATATGCAACAGGCGAAGCAATTATCATAGCAATTATTATTAGTACAACAAAATCTTTACTAAGCATACTTGCAATGTTTGCAATGCTGGCGCCAAGCACTTTGCGTATGCCAATTTCCTTTGTTCTTCTTTGTGCAGTGAACAAGCCCAAGCCAAACAATCCCATACACGAAATGAAAATGGTGATAATCATTGCTACATTCATCAGCCATGCGGTTTTTTTCTCCTGGCCATATAATTGTGTTATAGATTCATTTAAAAAACTATGGTCAAAAGGTGTTTCAGTAAATATTTTTTTCCATTGATTTTCTATTTGAGATAAAACTTTTTTTACGCCAGAGATATTTTTTTCACTGCCTGCCAATTTAATTGCGATACTAAATTTTCTGTCTGGCACATTTTCAATAACTGTGGGACGTATGGCTTCGTGAAAAGAACCTGTATGAAAATCTGCAACCACCCCAACAATTGGGTAAGATTTTTCAACCTGGTTTCCTTGCTGATAAAGTAGCTTGCCTACCGCATCCTGCGGATTTGAAAACCCTATTGTTTTTGCCAATGTTTCATTAATCACTAATTCATTCAGAGTGTCGCTATGCAACATATTTCTTCCTGCAATTAGCTTCATCTGGTAAAAAGGAATGAAACCTTCATTACCTATTTGTGCAGAAGCCTGCATATTTATTTCTTCTTTGCCTTTGTATTTATAATTGTCTATACTTTGAGCAAAGCCCATGGGTGCATTACCTTGCAATAACACTTTTTCCACTTCGGGAAGTTGATTTAAATTATTAGCCAATACTTTCAATTTCCCTTTATGATCGCCCCGGTCTCCCCAGTTATTCATTATTATAATGGCATCTGTATTAAATCCTTTATCTGCATTGCTCATAAAGTTTATTTGCTTACCTATAACTATTGCTCCTATAATAAAAATCAGGGAAATAGTAAATTGAAAAACGATCAATGCTTTGCGCAAGCTTAGCTTCTCGGCTCCCTTTTGCGATATAACACCTTTGAGGCTTAACACAGGCAAATAAGAAGACAACACTCTTGCAGGATAAAAACCTGCGAGCAAAGAAGTAATTAAAGTAACTATCAATAAAAAAATAAGTGTAGATGAATTGAAAAGATTGAATGTAATTCCGGCGGGTATATAATCGCTGAAAGAATACAGCACAGGCTTAACAAGCAACACCGAAAGAATAACTGCAAATAAAGTAACCACGACAGTTTCAGTCAAAAACTGGAGCATAATATTTTTCTTGCTGCTGCCCATTACTTTTCGTACACCTATTTCTTTCGCACGCCGAATAGATTGTGCTGTCGACAAATTGATAAAATTAACGATTGCAATAATTAATATAAATAATGCAACACCCATTAATGCATATAATGTAGGCAGGTAAGGTTTCCTGAAATCATCGCCATCATCGCCGCGGTGAAAATCTGTTGTAAAGTGAATACCAGTTAAAGGCTGAAGTTGCATACTTAATGAAGCACCCGGATTATTCAACTTTACATGCTCTTTAATAAAAGATGTGAACCTGTTATTTATTTGCGAAGGAGTAACGCCTTTTGCAAGTTTTACAAAAGCCATAGATCGATGGGGGCTTAAGCTGCTCCAGTCATCTGTAGGAATCTGGTTCTTTAAAAAACTGTGTGTTGCAGTGCTTATAGAAATAAAATCAGTGTACCCAAAATCAGTATTTTCAGTCCAGTCTTTTACAATGCCTGCTACACTAACTCTTAATGAATCATCATAGATTACTGTTTTTCCAATTATGCTGCTAAGTGGAATATCGCCAAAGTATGTATGCGCTCTTTTTTCAGAAAGAACTACTTTAAATGGTTCATTTAAAACCTGCGGATTTCCGGCCAACCATTGATATGTAAATATGTCAAAATATTGTGGCCAGGTAATAACGGTTGAAGTAACATAAGAGCCTTCAATTCTGCTATCAAATTTTTTAGCAGGATTATTACCGTTCGGTATACTTACGCCAACACCGTAGAAATGAACACCAGTCTCTGTTTCAAACCCTGGAATCTGTTTTTGAAAATCTGCCACATCAGAAACAGGGCTGTTCAAAAATTCTTTTTCACCACTACTTCTTTGTATTTCGCCAACGATACGATAGATACGCTCCTTATCAGGATGAAACTTGTCGAAGCTGAGTTCGTACTTTGTAATAAGATATATTACAATGCAGGCACAAATACCTAAAGCAAGCCCCAATACATTTATAGTCGTATAGATTTTATGACGACTAATATTACGCCATGCTATTTTGAAATAATTTTTAAACATGGTTTAAGTTTTAAGTTGTATGTTTTAAGTAATAATTTTTTATTCACGATTGACGATTCACCAATTTCGCGTTCTTTATTCCGTTCTTAAACTCCTTACCGGATTAGCTATCGCTGCTTTTATTGCCTGGAAACTGATGGTTGCTAATGCTATTATAACGG
>JBDTYU010000066.1:0-14109 GCA_040005535.1 Ginsengibacter sp.
TCTCATTTTAAAAGACAATAATCTTAACTGGTCCAAGCAAGCCTGCGGGCATTAATGTGTTTTCTTTTCCTTTAAACTGCTCATAATTTTTATTGCCGGTGATAGCTTCATGAATGAACTCGTTTCGTTGCGTAGGAATGATTTTTATTTCAAGGTTATTTTTTCCTTTTTTTAATAAAGATGTAATATCTAATTGAAAAGGTTCCCAAATTATTTTGCCAGCATATTTATTATTTAATTTTAATTCTGCTGTGAAATAAACAGTTCCAAGATCAATAAAATAATTTTTTTTACTTTTTTTATCAAATTCAAATGATGCCGTATAAATCCCATCTGCAGATTGGTATTTAAATGCTTCATTGCTTCTCCAGTCAAACAAAGAACTATTCTTTACTTCACTATTTCCAGCTTTGATATCCCATTTATCAATTCGTATTATTTGTTTTGCATTGTTTATATCAAGGGTATTTGTATTCAATAATTTTTCAGCAAATTTATTTTTAGATGCATAAAAAATTATTGAGCCGTAAGGTGGCAAAAGATAGGTGTAGCCTTTGTCTGAGGCTATATCATTAACTGCATTAATTATATAATTTTTAGCCGGATCAAGCCAGTAATTATTTCTATAAACAGCATCAGTTGATAAAGAAATTGATTGCCATTGAGGCGATTGATTCCAGATAAAACGAAGTAGACTGCCATCTTTCATTTCTCTTTCAATTGTATGTGTGAAGCTATAAATACTATTGAATTTTATTTTTTGCTCAATATTTTCTATCCAGCTATTTAAAGAGTTAGTGTCAGTAATGTGCTTACTGTTTTTCCCATTTAAAGATTGCATAATAAGTTGAATTGTTTTGCGGTCATTCTCTTTATAGTTGAAAAAGCCCGGTTGTTTAGCAGGTGGCTCACCAATTACTAATATCTTAATTTTTTTGTGTGAAAGAACCAATATTTGTTTTGCACTGGCTAATTGAATATATGGTGCGTTAATAAGAAGCAATGCCTGGTATTTATTCCCCCTTATATTAATTTTGCCATGGTCGGCAATTGCAGTTTGAAGGGATGCGTCATTTATCCAATCCCAGGTGATGCCGGATGCATTAAGGATGTTGATTGTCTTCCATACTTTTGTGAACCATTTTTGTTTAGTGGTTAAGTTTATTTTTTCTGCATTGTTTAAAATTGTAACCGGCTCAACTCCTTTGAAATAGCCACTTACCAAAACTTCTTTGGGATTTTCCACCAGGTCTTCCTGGGTAAAATCTGCAAACGGAAAATAGATCAACACATCAGTATGTGGCTGTCCTGAACGAATTGCATATTGCGAGCGGGCAATGTAAAGATTGATGTCTTTAATATACTTCCAGTAAGGAAAACTTTCATTAATATTAGCAGAGAAATCGAAACCCGAATAAGGAGTTGACCATGTATTCCATCCATCTTTTCCATAATCGCTTGTTTTATATTTATAGGGTGAACCTGAATAAATAATCTGATTGATTCCATTAGTAAATGATTTATCAGATAAGATTTTTATTTTTTGAGGAGTGATCATTTCCGAGCCTCCGAAAAACACAAATGATTCCTGTGTTACAACCGGCCGGTTATACAAATGCGCTCCTGATGTTACCAGTTTAATAAATCCTTCAGAGCCTTTTGCAAATAGTTGCTCAGCCTCAGGAATGGCGGCACTTCCGCTGGAAGCAATAACATCAGTCTTAACTCCATACGCCTGGGTACGATGTAAAAGCCCGCGGTGTTGCATCCAATTATTACTGGAGTTTATAAACTGTTGTTGTAGAAGTTCTCCAACTGTTACATCATAATCATATTGCAAGCGCCGGTCCTCATTTGAAAAAACAAAATTTGATTTTGCATTTGGGAATAGAAATGATGCTGCATTATTATTGTACCCTTTTTCAAGATTGGCAGCCAGCCGTGGGATTATATTATAACCTCTGCGTTGTTGAAAGAAGCTTAAAAAATTATCTGCATAATGCCTGTCTGTTCTAAACTCATAGCTGTCATTAAAAACAGCACGAAAGGGTTTGCTATAATATTGTTGCAAGCCGGTTCGTTTACCAAAAAGATGTTCGTAGCTTTTTATGATCTGAGCAGAATCAAAATAATTAGCTACAAGACCCGGATTGCGACTGGCAATTAATGTAGGTTTTTGCCCATCAGGAATTTCCCAAAAAACAATGATTACCCAATTGCCGCCTTGTGGTGTTTTAAAATTTAATTTATTATTAATTACATGGCTTGTTATATCAATTACTGATTCAGGATCAAGAAAAGTTTGGTCATCTTTTTTATCAAGAATTTGTGCAGTAACTACGGCCTGTAATTTTGCTAAACCAGGATCAATATAACTGTAAAGATGCAACGTATCGAATATGATAATTTTTGAATAATCAGTTAATTGTTTAGGTAAATTAATGCTGATTGTTTTGCCGCCTGCTACTATAGTATCAGAATAAGTTAGAGTTAGCATACTTTCCTTAGGAGCTACCTGTGGCCCGCCAAGAGGCCATCCGCTGCCGCCATTCATGTCAACTGTAATATCATATTTTTTTGCCTGCTCCATTACTGCTTTTACATGTTTGTAAAAAGAAGGAGTATCCCAGCTATACACCCTGTTTAATTGAGCCTGAGGAGCCTTTGGATTTATACCCATTGTAAGTGGTTGAATTTCCACTCCCGCAAATCCACTCTCTGCAAACATTTTTATTTCTCTTTGAAGTTCTGAATCTGTTACGTCGTTACCTGGCCACCACCAACGGGTGTAAGGGCCAAACTCATGTGGAACATTTTTAAAAGTGCTCGCATTAAAATTGAAATAAGGAAACCAGTTTCTTTGCTTACGTGAATGTGAGAAAATCTTTTTTTGTGTGGATTGAGAAATAGAAGCTTCTGCAATTAGTAATACAATTAAAAGAATAAACATTATTTTATGGTTCATCTTATTTATTCAACATTTATAAACTTTGAAATTATATAAAACATGAAAGGTGTATTGTAATGTGTGAAGAGTTAATTACATCCAATCATTTCCATAAACTGGCCGCTCCCATAAGTGCACCTTCTTCACCGAGTTTTGCTTTTCTTATAATAATAGGTTTTGGAAGTATGTTTAAAACTTTTTTGGTTTCAGGAAAAAATAATTCCCAGGCATTAATAATATTTCCACCAATAACAACAATTTCAAACGGATATTTTTGAATATGGTTAAGCAACACACGACCAAGATTATGTCCAAATTCTGCAAAAAGAGATCTAATGGATGGATCATCAGAAATTTTTTCTTTTAGTTCTTTTACATTCTTTACAGTAATCCCAGTCAACTTTTTATAACGCTTTATAAACCACCGGCTGGATAAATAATCTTCTGCGGTTCCGTCTTTAAATGATGAAGTATATAGATCACCATCAAAGATTTCACCATCATGAAATCTTGCAGAACCAAGGCCTGTGCCCAGTGTTACTCCCATAACATTATTACATTCAACAGCAGCTCCACCAAATACTTCACCTTTCAAAAAACAACTGGCATCATTCATAAACAAAATATTTTGAACAGTAATTTCTAATTCTTTTGCCAATAGCTTTTTTACATTGAGGTTGTATAAGTCTTCAAATTTGTCTAAATCTTTTATTAAACATATTCCTTCTTTATAATTGAATGGACCCGGCATTGCTATACCAATCTTTTTTGAAACCCCAGGCAAATCAGCAGAACATTCCTTAATTACATTAGCCCAATTATGAATAATTTCATCTGATGTTCCTTTAGAATTTATATGCTTTCTAATTAAGGAGCCGGCAATAATCTTTTGATTTTGGAGATCAACAAGAGCCACAGTAATATGCGAACCCCCAATGTCTACTCCTATTGCAATGGAATTATTCATTTTTAGAAATGAATTTTTAAACAAACATCATTATTTGTTTTCTATAAGAAATTACAATTCCCATGGGTTTTCAGAAAATAATTTTCCTTTAGTTTTCAATGGCCAATCATCTGTTCTAAAAGGAGCAGCCGGCAATCTTTTACTGTTGTAAAGATCAAGCTGGCCCGGGTTATCAGACCATGCATATCGTACAGCTACAGGATTTTTTACCTGATTACTATACACAATAATTGAATTATTTTTTATGAATGCCTGAGCCCAGTAAAATTTTTTATCAGACCCGGCAATTGCGAATCCACTTACATATCCATATTTATTTTTTGTTACCAGATCATTATTTGTAAAATCAATGATAACCGAATCACCAGCGATTTTCATGGAGTTATAGATTGGCCCGGAACTTATCACATCTTTATTGTAGGCAACTTTTAATGCAGCAAGTGCCAAACGTTTTCCTACATCTGATTTATTTTTTGGGTGAATATCATTAGCTTCACCTATATCAATAGTAACAGCCATCCCTGTATTAGACATGTTTAATGCAGAAGCCTGGGATTCACGAAGCTCTGCCCAATCGCTTTCACCAGGAATATTATTTTCCTGCATATAATTAGCCAGTTGCACAAATAAAAATGGTATGTTGCCCTGGTTAAAATTTGCCCGCCAATCATTGATCATCGCAGGAAATAATGTACGGTATTCGTAAGCCCGGGTTGCATTAGCTTCTCCCTGATACCAAATAACTCCTTTGATAGCAAATGATTTTAAAGGAGCAATATTTCCATTAAATAAAACGGCAGGCGATGAAAACGGGCTTGCATTTACGACAAGTGGTTTTGGAAATGTGGCAGCATCAATTTTTAAATCGGGCTTATATTTCCAACTACCAAGAAGAATTGAATTGCCCCAAAATGCCGGTGAATACATTCCTCCGCGACCTCCAATATCAAACACTCTTACCACTAAAACGTTATCCTTTTCTTTTAAAATATTTAATGGCACTTTATAATTGCGCCAATTTAAATTTCCAAATCCTTCACCCACCTTCTCACCATTAATCCAAGCCATATCATAATCATCAATTTGATTTAGCGCTAAATGAAAGGTATCTTCTTTAAAATCCCGGGGAATGTCAAAGCTTTTTCTGTACCACATTGCACCATCAAAACCGGTATAGCCATTATCTTCCCAATATCCAGGCACTTCCATTGTTTTCCAATCGGTAATATCTGTTTCGGGTAAAAACCATTTTTGTTCAAAGCCCATACCTTTCAAATAATATTTTTTTTCCCAGGAGGGTTTCATTTTTTCAAATGCGGCAGTTATTTCTTTAAAACTTTTAGAAGGAGCTAAGTATTCTTTATAATATGAATTGAATTGAGGAAACTGTTTAAGTGCCTGCGGGCTCATCCATGTTTCTATTGAAGTGGCTCCAAGGTTGTCACTTATAAGCCCGATAGGAACATGTAACGAATCTTGTAAATACTTACCAAAAAAATATGCTACCGCAGAAAAGTATTTTATATTTTCTGTTAAAGCTTCTTTCCATATTCCACCAGTCAGATCATCTTTTGGTACATAATCCATATCAATAGAACTGGTAAATAAACGAAGATTTTTATTATTATTTTTAGAAGTATCTGCTGGCTGATATCCTATCTCGTCAAGTGTATATTGCATATTTGATTGTCCGCCGCATATCCACAGATCGCCAAATAATATATTTTTTAAAACAATAGTGTTTGCTTTTCCTTGCAAGGTAATTTCATAAGGTCCTCCTGCAATGTGCGGAGGAAATTTTATAATCCACTTTCCATTTTCTCCTGTTACTGTATTATAAAGTTTGTTATCAAAGTTTATTTCAACCTTTTCTTTAATGCCTGCAAATCCCCACATAGTTACCTCTTTATCTCTTTGAAGAACCATATTACTTTGAAAGATCACCGGCATCCTTATTTCTGCAGAAATTTTTTGAAAGAAAAATAAGCCTGCAGATAAGATGAAAAGAAATTTTTTTATTGAGCAAATCATAAAAAAAATATTTATAAAACTTCATTCTTCCGATGGCGATCGGTGAGATACTACCGGGGCGTTCCCGGATTTTTATTGTTGTTTGTTATTTTGAACTTGATTTTTAAAGATCATTAAGATTAGCATTATAGCAATATAAATAGCACAACCACAAACAAATATTCCAGGATATAATGAAGCGATGGTAATATATTTATTGGGTTGTATGTTAACCATCTTTACAAAGGGGTCAGTACTTTTTTCCTGTACCCCAATCTCACCGGAAGCTTTTATAAGTCCTGAAAAACCATTGTTACAATTTATAGCAATATCTTTTCTTGATTCAACTGCTCTTAATCTTGCATAATAATAATGTACCCGCACAATATAAGTATCGTTGAACCAACCATCATTACTCATGTTCATTAAAAACTCTGCGCCTTGCTTAACCTGGGTTGCAGCAGCAGCAGGTATCGCAGCTTCATTACATATGAGAAAACCGGCTTTGCCATACGGTGTTGTTAAGGGCTTACTGTGCGCAGAATCAGTGAGAGCAGAATATCCATTGCTCGAAAAGAAAGGCATAAGCCATCCATTCAATGGCTTTTCTATGAATGATAAAAGATACTGTTTATCGTATCGCCCCGTTACATTTCCACCAGGCAAAATGCAGTAAGCTGAATTGAAAACTTCATTTTCTTTAAAGGCCGTATTGATGCCTATAATGTGGGTTAGCCTCACAGGGTCAGTTATTTTAAATACTTCTTTTACAAGATCATCGTCTTTCCTGTAAGTCCATGGAATAGCAGATTCTGACCATAATACCACATCAGGTTTTAGAGTAACAGCAATGTGACTAAGATCCAATAATTTTTGAACAAGAATGTTTCCTGTGTTATTATCCCAAACTATATCCGGCGCAATATTTTCTGCAAGAATAGCGACAGCGAACGATTTATTTTTGGATAATTTATTATTAAAATTTTGGAATAAAAGAAAGCCTGTAAGTGCATATACTATTGCAACTCCAACAGGTATATAAAGCTTTACCCATAATTTTTTAATTGCTATGATCGCAAATAAATAATTAATTGCTATTGCTGCAAATGTCAAAATATGAATACCAAATATGGATGCGGGCTGAACACTGTAAAGATTTTCTGCCAATCCATTTCCTGAATGAATATCAAACCAGGGAAGCCCCGAAGATATCAGCATTAACAGGGCTTCTGCTATACAAACAAGAGATGCGACTGTAATACTATTGGTAATAATTGAATGTATTGAATGATCTGTCTTTTTAAGTATGGCAAAGCAATAAAATAATACCCCACAAAACAAAGCGTAAAAAGCTGCAGAGATAAGGAAAACTCCCAGGCCATAAAACATATTATAACCGGTGAATCTTTCAGCGCCTGGAATCATCCAAAAAAAAGCAAAACATGAAAAAGTAAAACCAAAAATAAGCGCAGTTTTAAAAACCTGTTTCTTTGGTTTATCATAAATGTAAATGAACAATGGAACATAACATATCCAGCTAAGCATAAAATCAATATGGCATATGGCCGTGTACGTTAAACATCCTGAGATTATCGCACAAAACCATGAGCTATTTATAATTTTCTGCATTAATTTTTTGAACCGCAATATTCATTTACTATTTGTACTCTGGAAAATAACCTAAAAATAAAAGGGAAAGTATGCAAGTGATTACAGTGACTTTCCCTTTTATTTTTATAAGCAGAAGCTAACGTTTATTCAATAACGACTTTAGCACTTTCTAAAAGCCCATCAGCTTTTAATTTCAAAATATAAACACCTGGTGTGGGTTGCTGCTGCAGGTTTAATTTATTAATTGCATTTGCCTGAACATTTTTAATTACTTCATGATGTATAACACTGCCACTTAGGTTTGTAAGGGTCACTTCAACATTAGAGGCGTTCTCATTTGCAAGACTGAAATTAATTCCTGCGTGTGAAGGGTTTGGAGATATCGATATGATAGATCTTGCACCGGTAGTCATTCTTAAAGATTTTACATCCGACTGATGATAATGTCCATCAATATCATATTGTTTGATTACATAATAGTTTATACCATTCAAAGGGTTCTCATCGTATGTCTTATATGAGTTAGATGCAGTGGTAGTTCCGTGTCCTTTTATATTAGCTATAGTTTTCCATGTTCTGCCATCACTGCTGCGCTGAATTTCAAAATGATCATTATTTTGTTCTGATGCTGTAACCCATTGCAACCTGATCTTTTTATCTTCACGGCTAACAGTGAAGCTCGTAAGTTTTATTGGCAGAACTGCTGCCGTAGTTAACGACGGATAGGTCATTCCAATGTCAAGAGGATTTGCGGTGGACCCCCATTCTCTAAAATAATAAGTTGTACTAGGTGCAGTATTTGCTGTACCCGTGAGCGTCCATTCAACTTCGGTTCGCCGCTGATCCGCAAGACTATAATTTTTCAATACCATGGAATCAACCATTACCTTACCGGGCGCAAAGGTTAAAGCAACAGGATTTGGCAACTGCGCAGTAGTAGGTTCGTCCTGTACAACAAAGGCACTGGTCTTTGCAATCATGAAGGCATTTACACCTGGAAGCGTATCAATGTCTGTCCATGGCCCTGTAGTCGACGTGGCATATTGCAACGTATCAAGAAGCGCGACCGCACCACCTGTGTTATTGTAAATCTCTAACCTTAGCCGGAAAATTTCACCTCTTGAACTTAGTACTATTGCTGTGTTTTGGGCTGCCTTCCAGGTAGCTGTTGTTTGCGTGCCATCGTCATTACGCCACCGCCAGTTAGCCTGCGTGAGAAAGGCAAAAATATTGGTGTAAGCCGTAAGCAGTAAAGCAAGCATTAAAATTTTTTTCATACATGTAAGTTTTGTTGCTTAGAAATTTTTTTTATGAATAGGGGAATAGTAAATTGATTTTTATAAACTAATAATTACTGGTATAAATTTATGCTTTTAACCTGTATCAAATTTTAAATGTTGATAAAAAACTATTTCTGAAATAGTGTGTGCAGCAATACGTTTAACCAGGTGAACAAGTTCATTATATAAAATTGATTTCATCATTATTTATATTTTACAGTGATAAACCTGGGACGCAAATGATAAGGATGCTTTACAATATCTTCCAAAAAATTGAATGAATTTACATTATAGCTTATTAGCAATTCACCGGGTTTTGAAAGATGAGAATGTGCTTTTGCGTTATAGGTATAAAAATCTATACCATCATATATCTCTGGCGTCGTCCATACTTTTTTTAGTGGCTGGAACGGCCCCCACGGCGTTTTACCAACCTGCACTACCACATCAGGAGAATTGCTGTTTAACTGGTAAGTGGCAATCACGCGGCCATCTTCTATCAGGCTTACACTCATTTCATTTGATATTCCTTCAGTTAATGCTGCTGCTGAATTAATATCATTATTCCATGCAGCGCCGTCCCAAAATTTCCATTCATTAAGTTTTTCAAAGGATGCGGCTAATATTCTTGCAACCAATAATTCTTTTTTATTTCCTCTTACTCCATATACATAAATATAACCATCGGGATGTGGCGCCCCGGCCTCTGCTGTATTTGGCATAACGCTTATTCCAAATACTACTTTACCTTTTCCATTGCTATCTTTTAAAAAGAAGGGAGTATCAAGCTGGCGCTGATTTGTAAAAGGTGGCTTGCTCCCTTTTGGAATTGCAATCAGAGAAAGACCAACATCATCAAAAGGATAAATGCCACCCGGAACATTTTTAATTCTGTATGCAAAAATATAAATGGTACTATCTGTTGCGTGATCAAAAAAGCCATCCCCAAGCCAGTAATAATCTCCAGGCTTTGAATTTAAGGTATGAGGCTCAAACATAGAAAGAGCATGACCTGCGCTATCTTTTCTATAAAAAAATTCTATATTATTCGGATCAACTTTATCTCCTTTCATAAATGCAACTGAATTATGCAACATCTCCCAATCTTTTTGTAATGTATCTGCTGCTATATTTCCAATTATGCAGTCACTAAACCAAAAAAAAGTATTTGTTTCTTTCATTTTACCCGGCGCTTCAATACCGCTCATTGGCATGCAGTAAATTCCATCTGCCCCTATCCATCCTGTATCATGCTTCAACATGTTAGGCCATTCAGGAGCAGGCTTTGTTACCATCTCAGTAGAAGTATCCTGGTAGGAAATTTCTTTACCTGAAATTATATTTGTATCAGCTTTATTTGAATTTAGATTGTTACAGCTAATGCAAAAAAGAATAAAATAAGTGCTAACTGCAACAAAAAAAATTGGACTCGTTTTCATTAATAATATATTCATCATACAAATTTTCTACACCCCTTTCTACAACAGTTTTACTTTTATAAATCGGGGGCGGTAGAGATTCGGATAAACCAAAATATCTCTCCAGAAATCAAATGAGTTAACATTATAGCTTATTAATAATTCATTCGGCATTGATAAGTTTGTATGGACTTTTGCATTATACACGAAAAAATTTTTTGCAATGCCTGGTTCCTGGCATTCCCATAACTTAATTATAGGCCCAAATGGTCCTTCAGGACGATTGCTCAAACGCAATGCCACCGTGGTTCCTATACCATCCGTTTGAAAGACCATTGCATATATTCCATCTTTTAAATACGAGACACTTAATTCATTGGAGGCTCGGTCTGTTATATTTGCTACTGCTTTAATATCTGCATTCCAGGTGTTACCATCCCAAAAACGCCAGTTAGAAAAATCTTCAAATTGTTCTGGCTTTACTCTTGCAACCATAACATTTTTTGCTTTTCCTCTTACACCGTAAACATAAACATACCCATCAGCATTAGGAATAAATGCCTCTTTAGTATTTGCAAAAATGCATGCGCCGAAAGAACCATTGTTATCATTTGTACCGGTTAAAAAAAATGGGGTATCCATTTGCTCCTGGTTAATAAAAGGAGGGTTACTTCCTTTAGGGATTTTTATAATCGTATTGCCTACTTCAGCAAAACCGAAAGAAGCGGAGCTTGTATCTCTTACCCTGTAACCAAAAATATATGTTGCATTATCTTTTGCGGGGTTTACAAAACCATCACCTAACCAATAATAATCTCCGGGTTGCGAATGTGGTGTATTAGGAGTGAAGATAGCGTCGGGGCTTCCATCTGCCTTTTTGTTGTAGTAGAATTGAAGATTATCTTTTGCAGGTTCGTTACCCTTAATTATGGCCACTGAATTATGTATCATTTTAAAACCCGGCTGAATGCTGTCATTAATTATATCACCTATTACTGTATCGCTAAACAAAAGCAAGGTTTGCTGATCTTTGCCAGCACCGGATGTATCCACACCATCAAGTGGAATTGCAAAAATTCCGTCTGCGCCAATCCAACCTGATTTTCGCAAAAGAAGATTTGTCCAATCTGTCGCTTCCTCAACAGAAAATTTTAAATGATTAAGGTCCGTGTTAACTGAAGCCGCCGGTATTGTAGTTTTTGATTTAGTGCATGTACATGAGATAAATGCAAGAAAACAAAATGAAATAATAAACTTCATGTGGTTTAAAATATTTTGAATATCAATCTTTTTGTTCATAATGTAACTTCTATTAAAAAATGTTGCATGGCTTACAATTATATGCCTAATGCTTATACATCTCTATGCAGCTTCATAGGTGTATAGAAAAATTTCATTTTTTGATAGCCCGAATGCAGATAGATCCAGACCAATTTCTAGAACCATTTTATCTTTTGTTAATGACTTTACGGTATATCTTTCTATAGTAATTTTAGAAGGGTCAAACACACTGTGATATACCTGTGTAAATATTGTTTCATCATCACTTAAGCTCCATTTGTCAAATATATTAAAGCCATCAAACGTGCAGCCTGTAGCACCGTAATTAATCAGAATGCTGCTGTCACTTCTGAAAGTAGTAAGATTATCTTTTTCGCAATCCTGCAGAGACTCTGTAATGGGATTACGTGTCGTCCATAATTTAGATGTTAGCTTCCATGCATGTGTATAAATAATCTGGGCCGCTGAAGGAATAGTATTTACGGTAAGATCTTTTTCAGCAACATTGCCTTTGGCATCTTCAAAATGGAAATTAATACCTACTAATTTGTCAACCTCATCAGGTTGATACGTATAAGTGAAAACATATTCAAAGTTGTTGTCGCCAAGACTTACAGGCGTAACAGTTGTAACGCCTAAAGCAGAAACAAGATTTATAGTTTTAGAAATTTCCAGCGTCTTTGCTCCGTAAGGTGCATGGATAGTTAATGTAGTCTGCAATTGCTGAGCAGTCTTTCCGGATACCATTTCAGGGGCAAGCTTCATCGTTGGCAAATTAGAATCAACTGAATCTTTTTTACAGGAAGACAGCAGTATTGAACCAACGATTGCATAGAGGCTAAAGAAACCTATGAGCTTACCTCTTTTAAAGATTAGTGTTTTCATATTAATTCTTTTGTTTGAAATTGTAATGGTGGTTTCTCTTTTTGTACAGGTAGCCAGTAATGTTCTATTTCTTCCAATGATTTTCCTTTTGTTTCAGGTATTAATTTATAAACAAACAGAAATGCAAAAACAGACATCAGCATATATATCCAGAACGTAAATGCACTGCCAATGGAAGCAAGCAACATGGGGAAAGATTGCGATACCGCATAAACAGATGCCCATAAAAAGAAGATGCACACGGACATTGCCATTCCCCTGTTACGGTTGGAAAATATTTCTGCAATTACTACAAATGCCAAAGGCCCAAGTGAAATTGCAAAGAAAGCTATGTAAGCAAGGATCGCTATCAAAACAAGATACCCTTGTGCAAAGCCGAAATAAAAAGCAGCACCAACAATTGCAAGGCAAACAGCCATACCTGCGCAACCAATTAATAACAACGTTCTTCTTCCCCACCTGTCAACATATTTAATGGCGACCAGCGTGAACAAAACATTGATAATACCAACCAGCACAGTTTGCATCAATGCTGAACCAGATGCATCGCCGGTGGATTTAAAAATTTCAGGAGCATAATACATGATCGCATTGATACCTGTAACCTGTGAGAAAATGCATAATATAATTCCTATCAGCAATGCTTTTCTTACACCGGGTTTTAATATATCTGAAAAAAAAGTTTTTTCCATGTTCAAGGCTTCTTTTATTTCTGCCATTTCCTGGTCTGCTTTAGCTGAACCATTAACTTTTGTAAGGATAAATTTCGCTTCATCAAAGCGTTCCTTCTGGGCAAGCCAACGCGGGCTTTCCGGAACAAAGAATAACAGTAATAAAAAAAATACAGAAGGGAATAAGCCAGAACCGAACATCCATCGCCAGCCTGTTGATACATTCCATGCTTCATTATACCAGCCGGCAATAGTTGCATTTACAAAATAAATAAGTAAAATACCGGATACGATTCCTAATTGATTAATGGATACCAATCGTCCTCTTATCCCGGCCGGCGCTATTTCCGATATATACATTGGCGCCAGCATTGATGCGATACCGATACCTAAACCTCCAATTAAACGAAATACAACAAACCAGTTAAGATCCATCGGTACAGCAATGCCTGCTGAGGAAACGCCAAAAAGAATTGCTGATAATATTAAAACTTTTTTACGCCCGATCTTATCACTTAATTTACCCGCAAACATTGCCCCCACCATACAACCGATCAATGCACACGAGGCGATCCAGCCCACCATTGCCGCAGAAAGATGATAGCGCTTTTGAATAAAGCCTATTGCTCCTGCAACTACTGCTGTATCGTATCCAAATAAAAGGCCGCCAACCGCCGCAACAATAGTGGCTTTATAAACATACCATTTACTTCCAGTAGTGCTATTCATATACTTAATTAATTCGATAGTCAATAAGATTTCCCGTTCTTACATAAGCTTTTATAGTTGCACATTTTTCACCTGCACTTTCACCATAAGGGCTTATTGAATATTCACCTACGGCTGCAGGCACAATAAATGTTTCGGCATAATGAATTATATAAGGCTGAAATAAATTTCCAGGGCTTTCAACAATTACTTCTCTTCCTTCTATAAGATTTAAAACATTTACAATCCCATTTGTATTATGATGTACTGTTTTTGTAAACCAGTGTCTTCTCGTTTCAATAAAAGATGTTTCATCAAGACCGGTTTTTTC
>JBDTYU010000067.1:0-6281 GCA_040005535.1 Ginsengibacter sp.
AATTCTTCTTTAATTAATTGCATCATTTGTTTAATGCCCATACATTCGCCGGTATCGGTTACACCAATTTTTTTAAGATACCAATCAGGATCAATATTAAAATTTCTCCATTGTATCATTTTCAACCCGGTTGTTTTTATAAGCTTTCTTAAGGCTTCATATTCTTCAACACTGTCTGTCATGCCGGGGAATACAAAATAATTTATACTTGTCCACCCGCCATAACTATTTACTACTTTCAGACTTTCTACAATGTCATTAAATTCATAATTGTTCGGGCGGTAATACGGGGTATAAATTTTCTCTCTTGCAGAGTTGGTGCTTACACGCATGCTGTTTAATCCCGCTTCACACAAAGCTTTCACGGCTTTAGAATCACTTCCATTTGTATTGATATTAATACTTCCGTTTTGTGTATGCTTTCTTATTTCAATAATTGCTTCTCTTATTGTTTGCCACATAAGCAAAGGTTCTCCTTCGCAGCCCTGGCCAAAACTTACAATTGGAAATGGCGCCGACTCAAGATGAGGCACCGTGTATTCAATTATCTCTTCCGCTGTCGGTTTAAACATTAGCCTGTCCTGTGTGGAAACTATGGTTTCATCCTGTGGCTGAAATGAAATGCAGCCAATACAATTAGCATTACATGCAGGAGAAGTGGGCACCGGGCATTCCCATCGGCCCATAAAGTAATTACGGGCAGCGGGACAATGATATGTGTTACAACAATTATTTGCAAGATGCTCAACCAAACGGTTATGCTTATACGCAGTTAAATAATTTGCAACTCCTTTTTTTATCTGCTCATCATCAAAGCCTGCACTCTCCTGCCGTATATCATTTTCAATGCGAATGGCAGGCACATAAAATTTATTATTGTACCATCCGGCTGCTGTGTAACAAAACAGTGGAAGTGTCTCTGCATCCGGCAAT
Source organism: Ginsengibacter sp. (assembly GCA_040005535.1). Classification (GTDB taxonomy): domain Bacteria; phylum Bacteroidota; class Bacteroidia; order Chitinophagales; family Chitinophagaceae; genus Ginsengibacter. The sequence goes on from JBDTYU010000067.1 coordinate 934, forward strand.
GTTTCGTAAGCAGCGAGGTAAGTACCGGTATATGCAGGGGGGATAAAAGCGGCAACAGCCCAGCCTTTTTCGCATAAACGCATTTCGAGGGAATTTACATCAATACCAATTCCATGCCGTCCGGGCAATTCATATAATTGTCCTCCTGATGGCAATTTAATCCATTCATCTTTTTCTATCGGCAGCGCATCCCAGCCGCTTCTGCCACACGCGTACAATGTGGTATCTTCAAAAATGTTTCCATTTCCGTCAGAATATAATATGTAAGGATGGTGTTTCAAATGTCGCTCAAGCTAAAATTCTTTTTCATGGTTAATTGGAATTTTTAAATAACTGTTGTTGCGCAAATTGATTGAAATTAACTTCGCTAAGGTTACTTTCAATTTCTAACTGGATCAGTTTATTATTTTTAAAATCAATGGTTAAAATATTATCTCTCAACATTACATTGCTAAGCATCTCCCATTCATATTGTTTTTGAGGGAAATTAATTTTTTTTACAAAATGTTCGTTAAATACAAACTGTAATTTTTGCAAAGATAAATGATACAGAATGCCCAATAACACGCAGGCAAACGCAATCAAATAGTTTTGAAGAGCAACCCAGCTTCCGGCAAGAATAAAAAAAGTAATCTCGCTAACAAAAAAAATTCGGTGATTTTTCTTAGCAGTGTAAAGAATGTAGATGAGATAGAGTCCCGAAAGTAGCAGCGCTGCAGCAGCTTCATAAAAATGCACATCAGAAATTAAAAGAAAAATAAAAACGGCAAGATTTAATAATGCCAATAGCAACGCAATGAATTTATAAAATTTTATTTTATCATTTTTAAGCGTGATTTCAAATTGCTGCATGAGCATCAATTTTCCCTGCGACCATCAGGTTGCACAATTTAAAAAGAACCCTGGCTCCTACATTTTCATCCCATTCGTTTGGGCTGATGCCTACTTCATTCAGGTCAAAGCCTATTAACTGCCTGCCGCTTTGCAATACTTTTTTAAAGAGATAAAAAATTTGTTCTGTTTCAAATCCGCCCTGCACGGGAGTGCCGGTATGGGGGCATAGTTTTGGGTCAAGGCCGTCAATATCAAAACTTATATAAACTTTTTGAGGAAGATTGTTTACAATTTCATCCGCAATTTGCTTCCAGGAAGCACCTTCAAAAATCCGCTCTTTAATGTCCTTATCGAAATATGTAATTACCCGTTTATTACTGTTATTGATGTAATCATATTCTGCAGGTGAATAATCCCTTACACCTACCTGCACCACGCGGGTAAGTTGTGGAATTTCAGCAAGCGCATTGTACATTATTGATGCATGAGAATATTTAAAACTTTCATAAGCCTCACGCAAGTCGCAATGTGCATCAATCTGCAAAATACCATAATCGCCATATTTTTCTGCTATAGCTTTAAAGAATCCCAATGGCGTGCTGTGATCACCACCAATAAGGCCTACAAGTTTATTTTTATCAAGTAACTCTTTGGTTTGCTCATACACCCAATTGTTTAAGAAGAGGCTTCCTGCATTCACTTCTTTCAAAGTTTTGCACATAAATTTATTATCATCTACATCTTCGCCCTGGGCAATATAATTTATTAATAACTCTGCCTCTTTGCGTAGATAATCACTTTTTAGTAAAATTTTTTTATCAATATCACGCATATAGAAGCCTTGTTTCCATCCATCTTTTATATCAATATCAATAAGGTCGACCTGCAAACTGGCTTTACAAATATGCTCTGCAGCCCTGGCTGTACCTGCGGTATAGCTTACAGTAACTTCCCACGGAACCGGCAATAAAATCAGCGCAGCATCCTCTTCTTTAAAGGGAAGACCAAAAATATTATTATTAGGATTTCCAACTGAATTGGGATTAAAATTCGAAAGGTCTGTCATCATTTCTATTCAAAAATTTTTAAGGAAGGCAAAGATAGTCGAATTGAAGGGTTATCCTGATAGTCATCATCATTGGATTATTCTTTTTGATTTCCATTCGCTTCATTTTTTAAGAAAATGCTTTATAAAATGGCCTACAAATCAACTGGTCATGTAAAAATGTTAATCAAACCTCACTTCATTTAAACCATTTCATGGTTGTTGGCTATTTTTAGCTTGTCTTTTAGTAAACGCGGCGATCATAATTAAAGCAATATATATAGCACAACCATAGATAAATAAGCCAGGGTATAGTGAAGCAATGGTAACATATTTATTGGGTTGTATGGCAACCATCCTTACAAAGGGTTCAGTACTTTTTTCTTTTTCCACGATCTCACCAGAGGCATTTATGAGACCGGAAAAACCATTGTTGCAATTTATGGCAATATCTTTCCTCGATTCAACGGCTCTTAATCTTGCATAATAATAATGTGTCTGAACAATGTAAGTATCATTAAACCAAACATCATTACTCATGTTCATTAAAAATTCTGCACCCTTCTTAACCTGCTTTGCAGCGGCTTCGGGTATTGCCGCTTGATTACAAATAAGAAACCCTGCTTTGCCATAGGGTGTAATTAGCGGCTTGCTGCGCGCAGAGTCGTTTAATGCAGAATATCCTTTGCTTGAAAAAAAGGGTATAAGCCATCCGTTAAACTGTCTTTTTATGAACGAAGAGATGCTGCCACAATGCTGTTGATAATGATGGAACGGAGATCATCATCTCTTTTTTTAAGAACAGCAAAACAATATAATAATATGGCAAAAAACAAAGCATAAAATGCTGCGGAAACAAGGAAGACTCCAAGGCCATAAAAAACGTTATAGCCGGTAAATCTTTCAGCACCCGGAATCATCCAGTAAAAGGCGAAACAGGAGAAAGTAAAACCAAAAATAAGTGCAGATTTAAAAACCTGTTTTTTTGATTTATTATTAATAGAAATGAACAAGGGAATATAACACATCCAGCTCAGCAAAAAATTGATATGGCATATAGCAATGAACGAGAGCAGCCCGGAGATGACTGAACCCAGCCATGAACTATTTAATAATTTTTGCATGATGTTTTAGATCACTACAATCGATTTGAGAATCTGAAAATCCGCTAAAAAATAAAGGGAAGAGCAACTGATTAAATTGACTTTCCCTTTATTACAGAATATAGAACCTAATTGTTTTTGTTATTCAATAACTACTCTTACGCTTTCTGAAAGCCCCTCTCCTTTTAATTTCAAAACATATATACCAGGGGTTGGTTGCCGTTGCAAATTTAATTTATTATTTGTGTTTGCTGAAACACTTTTAAATAGTTCCTGGTGAATGATACTGCCATTTATATTGCTAAGTATCGCTTCAACATTGGCAGCGTTTTTATTTACCACGCGGAAACTCACTCCCGAATGCGCCGGGTTTGGGTATACGGATACGATTGATTTTACGTCGGGCATTCTCACGGATTTTATGTCAGATATGTAGGTATGCCCGTCAAGGCTATATTGTTTAATAAGATAAAAATTGATTCCACCTAAGGGATTCTCATCATATTTCTGGTAAGTATTAAACGATTTGGTAGTACCACTGCCATTTACTTTGGAAATAGTTTTCCACGTTCTTCCATCACTACTACGTTCAATTTCAAAACGGTCATTATTTTGTTCAAAGTTTGTGCTCCATTCTAATTTAATTTTTTTGTCCTGGCGAATAGCATTGAAGCCGGTAAGTTTTATGGGCAATACTCCTGCTGTAACTAATGATGGATAAGTCATTCCGGCGTCTAGCGGACTTGCTGCTGAACCATATTGCCTGAAGTAGTAAGTCGTGTTCGGTACTATGCTTGAATTGGCCTTAATGGCCCATTCGAATTCAGTGTGTTCCTGATCCGCAAAATTAATATTTTTCAAAATCATGGAGTCGACCATGACCTTGCCGGTAGCAAACGTGTAACCGGCAACACCTGTTAGCTGGACTGTAGTTGGCTCAGCTTGCACAACAAAGGCGCTAACACTCGCAATTGTGAAAGGGTTGGACCCTGCAGTCACATCAATATTAGTCCACGGCCCTGAAGTTGAAGTAGCATATTGCAGCGTATCAATCAGGGCAATATTATTACCCGTATTATTGTAAACTTCTAACCTTAACCGCCAGATCTCGCCTGTTATACTTAGAACTGCCTGTGTATTTTGGCCGGCTTTCCATGTAGCAGTTGTTTCCGTGCCGTCGTCATTACGCCAACGCCAGTTTGCTTGTGTGAGAAAGGCAAATGTATTCCCGTACACGACTAACAGGATAATTACAATTATAAATTTTTTCATAGATGGAAATTTAAGGCTTAGAGATTGTGTGATAAATATTTAATAGGTAAATAGTTTTGCTGCGGATCTTTATATAATCATCAGCAGGCCAAAACATATAATTACCTGGAATAAAATTTAGAATGTTTAATTAGTGGTTTTCCTATTTGTTTAAGTTTAGGAGAATTACTTGGTAATTTATTTTTCTTTTCTTCATCTGACAATGTTGAATAATCATGTGAAACTATTTCAGGATTTTTAATTTTAATCTTTGCAACATCTTTTAGGGAAGATTGCATACTTGGCAAATTTTGTTCCTTTTGTAATGATTTCCCAGACTGCTTAGATTTATTTTCTTCAGATAATTTCTCAGTTATTTTTTTATTATAAATTTCATTAAGGGCTTTACTGCTGGCCAGTTGCTGCGCCTCGGCAGCAGAGCCAAATGAGCATACAAGAATACAGGTAGCTACAATATTTATTTTAAAACGAGAATACATTATAAATTATTTTACGCTTACAAGAACATTGATTTTCCCAACGCCGCTTTCATTAAATGGCTGCAACGCTTTTCCTAATACCTGTCCTATCTGCACTTTTTTCGGATCAGCTTTCATTGCCACGCCGGCAATGGATGAGGTTACTAACAGGTCGCCTCTCATTATAGTGCCTCCTTCGAGGCATACGTTCGTTGGCACTACACCAATCACACCCATAGGCACCATTTTTTCAAAAGAATCCTTTTCGGCGTTTTTTTCGGTTAATAATACGCCGGGCTTTGTTGCATATACGCCCACGACTAATGTTGAATATGCCGATGAAGATTTTTCGACTTTACGATCGCTTCTTTGAGAGATAACCAAAACATCCCCGGGTGCATATTCACTATAATTTCCTTCAACATCAAAAAATTCTGCTACATCTGCACCACCCAGTTGTGTACCCCCATTAAAAAACCCTTTTCCCGTATTATCTATTCGGGCTACTTTGTTATTGTTTGCTTTAAACACAGCAGTATTTCCTACGTTTGCTCCTTCAAGTTCCGCAACCAGAGCAGTACTATTTGTTGCTCCATTAGAATTAGCAATTGCAAGCACTCCAATTCCGTTATCAGA
>JBDTYU010000068.1:0-5711 GCA_040005535.1 Ginsengibacter sp.
TGCTTAATGCAAAAAATTTTATAATACCCGGCCAGCAAATATCGGGCTTGCCATCTAGAGCCCTGTGCCACCATTCATGAAATATTTTACTATAATTATAAGCAGGTACAATTTGCTGAAAAGCCTTGCCTGGATGCTTGTTTAAAAGAATTTCATCAAAAAGATATTTTTGTCCAAACTCAGTAAAGCGGGATTTTTTCAACAATTTTATTAAAACCTTTAACTGTTGCCTCCTGGGGGAACTTACAGGAATATTCAATACCCGGGAAAGAGATTCAGGAAGTTTAATGTCAATTAATGCCATTCAGTTAGAAGTTGGAATGTAACAAATTTAATGAATACTAAATGCAAGCAGCATTTAATTTACAAGTGGTTATGCAAGACAAATTATAATCAATAATCTTTAGAATATCTTTTGTGCGGTAGCCGCTAAATATTTTTAGTTTGGAGCCTTTTTTATAACAATAAAATCAGATAATATTTTCAAGGTAATAAAAACAATTTTAAGAATTCATTATCCATTTAATAAGTAAAACGCACCATATACTAAAGAATAGAAAAATACTAATAAAATAATTCAAATTTAGCTATCCGAAGCATATCATTTTAAGGTTTAGATAAAATTTAATAAAAGGTCAGTAATAAGGTGTGTAGTTTTTAATCAGGATTTTCCCCTGGCCATTTTTGCCGGGGGATTTTTTTTAAATAATACTTTCTATTACAATTTCACTTTAAGAATTATAAGGTTGCAACAACCTTATCTGCTATAAAAGATCCAATTATAATGTACTTACAGTGACATTTACATTTTATTATTTTTCTTTTTCAACTTTTTTAAGCATGCTTTCTAATTAATTTAATATGGTAAAAAATTTACATTAATTTTATAATAATTACGGTTAACCTATATTTACACCAGTAACCGTTTTTCCTTTCTCCGTATATACCCTTGCGAATTAAAAATTAAAAATCAGATTTTTTACATGTATAATCACATCTGGAAAAAATATTTACCAATTATTAAAATTTTAATGAAAAAATCAGCCGCTGAGGACCAGGTTTTGGCCCTCAACAGGGTTGACTTTGAGCGTGCAGGTACCGGTCGTAAAGCAGGTTACAAATTTACTATCGAGTTTACAGATGGGAAGGTTGGGAACGTTATTAGTGGCTCAACTTTAGCAATGCACCTTGCATCAGTTATCATGGAAGACGATAATGCCAAACAGATTCTTAAAGAGAATAATTATGAAGTTAGCCTTAATACCAAATTTCAATTATCTATAAAAAATGTCATATCCGCAAGTATTGCCAATCCGGCCACAAAAAAAAGTGAGAAGGAGACCTCGGATGAGGGATCATAATAAATATATTTTCCAAAGTATCTGATATTTTAAAGTATTTCTAAAACAACTTTCGTTATCCCCGGTCTCTTAAGAATCGTTATATCCAATTCCGATCTGCCCTTCATTCATTCCATGGTGTTTTTCATATTTTTATATTGCATTCTTACCCTTTCTGTAATGCTTCCCCCGACACTAATTAATGTATATGAAAATCCAAAATGCCATTTTTGATTTTCAAGTATATTCTTAACTAAATTTGGGAAGATATTTTGTAAGAAAGGTTTCCGCATTGCAGATAATAATTCCTTCTTTGGTTTTATATTCTGCGATATCCGGAACTACCACAAAATTCTTTTTTGTTTTCAGGTCAGCAATGCTCTGAAAATTTCCTTTGTTAATGACTGGTGCATTGTTCAATTTGATTTCGGCGCAAGCAATAGGATGCGCTCCCTTCGCAAGCACTATATCGCATTCTGCACCCGCCTGTGTGCGATAATAATATAAATCTATCCCGGCGGGCTTTAGCTGCTTCACCTGTTCAACAATATAGCCTTCCCAGGAAGACCCAACAACAGGATGCCCTTTCAGCGAAAGAATATTGGAGACACCGCTTAACTGGTGCAATAAGCCGCTGTCCCTTATATATACCTTCGGCGCTTTTACCAACCGCTTACGGGTATTCACATAAAAAGCTGGCAGCCGGTGCACTAAAAAAGCGCCTTCCAAAAAATCAATATAACGGTTCACCGTAGGTGCTGTTATGCCTAATGAACGTGCCATCATTTCAGCGTTCCAAACGGCGCCATTCACATGTGCCAGCATACTCAATACTCTACGGATGATATTGCTGGTAAGTTCTACGCCAAACAAAAAGCTTAGGTCTCTTTCTACATAGCTGCGCACAAAACCGCTCATCCATTCAGCAGCAGCTTTATCATTCCTGGCAAGCAGCGATTGTGGAAAGCCGCCTCTTAGCCAATGCTTATCGCGACTAATTTTTTCAGGCAACTCAATAAAACTTACCGGTGATAGTTCCCGGTATGCAATGCGCCCTGCCAGTGATTCTGAAACACCTTTTACTAACTGCGGCGAGGCACTTCCAAGTAATATAAACCTGCTGTTGCGCCTGTCCTCATCAATGACTGAACGCAGCACGGCAAATAATGAAGGAATGGTTTGCACTTCGTCTATAATAATACACTTGTCTTTATTGGCTGATAAAAAAGTAAACGGGTCAGCCAGTCTGCGCATATCCAAAGGGTTTTCAAGGTCAAGATATAATGACGGTTTTTTTTGTGATGCGGCAATTTGTTTTGCCAATGTCGTCTTGCCTACCTGCCTTGCGCCAAGTATAGCTATCGCCGGATATTGTTTCATCAAAGTGGTTACTTCCTTCTGTAATTTCCTTTGTATCATTCAGCAAATATAAAAGTCATCCTTGAAAATCAAAAATATGATTTTGGATTTTCAAGGATAATCAAAACAATCTCCCCTGCTCACCAGGTCTTTTAAATATGGTTGTATCAAGTTCCCATCTGTCGTCATTCATTCCATACAACTTCCCATACTTTTTATATTGTTGCCTTACCATATCTGCTATAGCTCCCTCACCACGCATTCTTACGCCCCAGCGGCTATCGTTTACTTTTCCATCATGACCATTCTCAATTGAATGCCAAACCTTATCTGCCCGGTCAGGAAAATTTTTGTAGAGCCAGTCATGAAATAAAAATTTTATAGCGCCATTCAAACGTATGAATGTGTATGCTGTAAATGTTGCTCCCGCATTTTTTGCTTCCTTCATTATCCTTTGCATTTCATGTTCGTTTAAACCAGGTATCATTGGCCCCATCATTACACCCATGTGTATACCGGCATTACTTAATTCTTCAATTACTTTTAACCGCTGTTTAGCAGTGGTTGTTCTTGGTTCCATCACTCTGCGTAAATCTTCATTGAATGATGTTATGGAAACCATAGCGGATACCAATCTCTTTTTTGCCATTTCCTGCAGCACATCTTTATCTTTTATGATCCATGAATTCTTGGTAAGAATTCCTACGGGCTGGTTAAATTCATTGCACACTTCAAGCAAGCCTCTTGTTAATCTATACTTTTGTTCTGCTGGTTGGTAACAATCTGTATTACCGCTAAGCATAATTGGATTGGCGTCCCACTTTTTATTCATTAAAAACTTTCGCAGCATTTCCGGTGCATTCATTTTTACAATTATCTTTCTTTCAAAATCGAGGCCTGCGCTGTAACCCCAGTATTCATGAACATTGCGGGCATAGCAATAAATACACCCATGCTCACAACCTGCATAGGGATTCATGCTGTACATGAGGCTCAGATCAGGGCTTTCAACTTTGTTTACAATGCTCTTTACTTCCTGCTCAAGATATTGTGTTCCCACATTGGCTACTCCCCAATCATCAATAGCTTCAATATGTTCTTTTACGGTTTGATTTTTTAAAAATTTATTTTTTGTATTAAACTGTGCACCACGGCCGGCTAAATACTGATCGTCGTCTTCTTTATCCTGTGCAGCGACTTTAAAATGATCTTGTTGTAATTGGTTTGGCATAATAAAATTTTATAGAGTCTGTGATAAAAAACAAACTCATTATTGTTTAATAAAAAAAACAGGTTACATAAACAAAGCAACCTGTTTTGTGGACACGGGCAGGTTCATGAATTCAAATCGTTGTACAATCTGATAGGCACCGTTATTTTCTGCTTTGCGTTTAATTAATACCATACCATCTGCAATAAAGCACCCGGTAAAATGTTTATGACTGTATTCAAGCCACCCTTTTTCATATTGCCATGGAAGAAGTTTTCTTGCAACAGACAGGTAGGGAGCATCTATAAAATGTGGCTTGTTTTCTTTATTCAATTTTAATAATTGCTGCGCAGGTTTTAATTCTTTTACTAAATTTTGAACTTGCTGCTTGCTTTCAATATTTATATAAATAGTGTGGCTGGGGAAACTTCCAAAATCTTTCAATTCAACTTTGAAAGAATGATAACCCATTGCAATAGTTTTTAAACGGTTCACAATTCGTTCGTCCATCATTTCAAATTGCAAAAAGCTTATTAATATAATGTGCGGCTTACCCCACAACGCAGTAGGTGCTTTATATGCATCATGAAATTCTTCTTTTACTTTTACAATTTTATTCCATAACTCTTCATGCGGGCTTAATACCAGCAGGTATTCGTTGGTGCTATACGCTTGCTTTTTTATTAATTCTGTAATACTCATGCGGAAAAAAATTTTATTCTAAAAAAATGAATTACTATCTAATTTAGTATAAATTTACTAAATAAATTAGTAACTTAATAAATAATTATATGAATACTGATAAATTTTTCCCTGCAAAATATATGGGAACCAAGGCCGTGACTCAACTGGATATTCATTCTGCAAATGCTACCGGCTTTGGCGCCGCTGCAGATGATTATATGGAAAGAGGAATTGACCTGAATGAAGAATTGATAAATAATAAACCGGCAACTTTTTTTATGAGAGTGAGCAGCGATTCTATGAAGGAAGCCGGAATTTATAAGGGCGATGTAGCGATTGTAGACCGCTCTGTAAAGGCCTCAAATGGTAAAGTAATTATTGCCATCTTAAATGGTGATATGCTGATAAGACGTTTTGAAAAAGCAAAAGACTGCATCAGGCTTATAACAGATTCTAATAAATTATCTCCAATATATATTGATGCTGCCTGTGAAGATTTTGCGATTTGGGGAGTAGTTACTTATGTTATTCATAAACCATAAAAAATAATTAGTGTAGCAAAAAATTAATTATGCTATATTTTATTGTTAGATTTTTGGGATAAAGTAAGGGCTTGTTTCCATAAAAGTTAATTGAGCCTTAATGAGCTTTTAAAAATCCCGTAGGGACGAAATATCGGTAGAATTAAAAAGCTTTATAATTTAATAAAGTCCCTTAGGGACATAATAAAATTTCAGATCATGGCAAATACATACCATCAAATTCACCTCCAGGGGATATTTGCAGTTAAAAAAAGAACAGGGCTAATCCAAAAAAAATGGAAAGATGAATGGTACAAGTATATAACAGGTATTATTCAGAAACATGACCACAAGCTATTAACCATTAATGGAATGCCTGATCATCTTCATGTCTTTTTTGGAATGAGACCAACACAATCTCTTTCTGATCTGATGCAGGATGTTAAGGGAAGTTCTTCAAAGTGGATCAATGAAAAAAAGTTTATTAAAGAAAAGGTTGAATGGCAAGAGGGATTTGGAGCATTTTCCTATAGTAAATCACCAGCCTCAAGAGTGATTGCTTATATACAAAATCAAGAAATGCATCATCGTAAAATC
>JBDTYU010000069.1:0-7135 GCA_040005535.1 Ginsengibacter sp.
CCATTAAAAAGTCCTGCATCTATTTTAAGAAAACGAAGAGGGTCATTAGGTTTTCTGGGCTCAAAAGATATCATTGCCCCAAGATCTCTTTCAGTTTTCATTAATATTTGGCTCATCCTACCACGTTCAGGGCTTTCCCTGTCAGAGGACGAAAGGTTTAACTCATAACTAAAAGGCCTCCCAAACATGCCCAAAGCAAAGGCAAAAAACTTAAATTTATTTTCAAATAACCGCCCCCAGAAATCTCTTATGAAAACACCTCTTTCAGTTCCATCAAACTGAAACACAAATTGAACAGAAGCTTTATCATTTTTATTAAAATGAACATAATCAAACCTTATCCTACCTCTACGAAGCATAAAACGGTTATTTACGTTTGGGGCAAAGTCGCCACCGATATAGCTTTTAGCGCCTTTTTGCTGAGCCAGCTGAAACTGGGGCTGAATATAACCTCCGATACGTATGTGATCATAGCGTTGTGAAACTGATAGAACTGATCTGCCTACTTCAGTAGTGGTATCTACCATGTCCATGAGAAATTGAGCTTTGGATTGAATTATAAACAGTGAAAAAAGTACAACAAGAAAGGTTCGCATAAAAAATGAAGAGATTATTTTTCAAATATAATGCAATGATATTTCTATGTTAAGAAATCATTAACAAACCCAAAAAGAGGTTTATAAAATTTGATAATGTTACTTTTGCGCAAAATAATTTTTCATGGGTTTTAACTCAATTCTAAAAATTTTTCTCCCTAAGGATAAAGTATTTTTTCAACTGTTTGAGAATGTATCAGAAACAGTAATTCAAATGGCTATTAAACTGAAAGAAGTTGTACATGAAAAAGAATTTGAAAAGCGGGCTGTGCTTATCCGGGAGATCGAAGATCTTGAGCATGTTAATGATGACTATACCCACAGGATATTTACCGAGCTTGGGAGAAATTTCATCACGCCATTTGACCGTGAAGATATTCATTACCTGGCTACAGCTCTTGATGATATTTGTGACTATGTTTATGCTTCTGCGAAAAAAATAAATTTTTACAATGTAAATCCTGATGACGTAGGCTTTCATAAAATGGCCGACCTCATTTTAAATAGCTGTAACGAAGTGAGAAAAGCTGTTGGAGAACTGCGTGACATGAAAAATCTTCGTAAAATCACTGATGCAATGGTAATAATCAACAGCATTGAAAACCAGGCAGACGATGTATTTGATACAAGCATCGAAAAGCTTTTTGAAACAGAGCCTGATGCCAAGGAAGTAATTAAAAAAAGAGAAATTTACCAGGTTATGGAAATAGTAACAGATAAGTGTGAGGATGCGGCCAATGTAATAGAATCAATTATAATCAAATACGCTTAAATTAATACGATAGTTAGCTAGTGTGTTATTATGCTAATGAAAAATATTATACTGAGCTCATAAGCACTTTAGCACATTGAAATGACTTTTCTTATTATTGTTATTGCCTTAGCACTTATTTTTGATTACATCAATGGGTTTCATGATGCTGCTAATTCAATTGCAACCGTCGTATCTACCAAAGTACTTACCCCTTTCCAGGCAGTAATGTGGGCTGCTCTTTTTAATTTTGTTGCCTTTTTTATTTTTAAAGATCATGGCGTTGCAAAAACTATTTCAAAATTAGCTAAGCCTGAATTTGTTACAATTGCAGTAGTATTTGCTGCGCTTATCGCCGCAATTATATGGAATCTCCTTACCTGGTGGTTTGGTATTCCTTCTTCATCATCGCACACATTAATCGGAGGCTTTGCCGGAGCTGCTATCGCTCACGCAGGATTTCATGCAGTGAATCCTGACCCTGTTATTAAAACAGTTGGATTTATTTTTATAGCTCCCATAGTAGGTATGGTTATGGCTTACATTATTTCACTTTGGTTTATCAATTCATTTAGAAAAGGAATTGTACCTAAAATAATTTCGATATGCGTGATGGCATTGGTGATTTTTTTTATCAGCCGGATTTTAGAATTTGACAATAATAAAATCGTCTCACATTACGAAAGCTACCCTCTCCGTGTAATCTTTTTTCCTGCAAATTTCAAGTGGGTGCTTCTGGCATTTATTTTAACCGTTATGGCAGTCTTTACTTTTTATTTAAATTCTCTAAATACTGCAAAATCTCATAAATGGTTTAAGAGATTACAGCTTGTATCATCTGCTGCCTTCAGTATAGGGCATGGTGGTAACGATGCACAAAAAGTAATGGGAATTATATTTGCGGCCCTCGTTGCACATGGTTCTATTACAGAAAATGCTCCCATGCCATTTTGGATTCCTATTGCATGTTACTCTGCCATAGCTCTTGGTACTATGAGTGGCGGGTGGAAAATTATTAAAACCATGGGCACCCGCATTACAAAGGTTACTCCTTTTGAAGGTGTTGCTGCAGAAACCGCCGGAGCTATTACGTTGTTTATTACAGAATCATTAAAAATTCCTGTGAGCAGTACCCATACTATAGCCGGGTCAATTATTGGAGTAGGTGCTACGAAAAGATTATCTGCAGTACGCTGGGGTATTACTGTACATTTATTATGGGCATGGATACTTACCATTCCTGTAAGCGCCCTTCTGGCAGCCGGCGTGTACGCAATCGTAAGCCTTTTTTTATAGCAACTCCTTTATTTTTTCTTATTCCCGTATGCATTTTTTGCGTTCTTTTGTAATATGAAGAAAATTTTAGTTACCGGTGGATGCGGATACATTGGTGCACATACTATACTTGATTTAATTGAAAATGGTTTTGATCCTATTTGTGTTGATAATAATTCAAGGTCAAGCACCTCCTTGCTTCAGGGAATAAAGATTATTAGTGGGGTTGCTGTAAAAAATTATAAAGTAGACCTCTGCAATTTTGATGATACCTGTGCGATTTTCCAGGAAAATAATGAGATCGAAGGCATCATACATTTTGCTGCATTCAAATCAGTGGGAGAATCTGTTGAAAAACCTCTCCTGTATTTTGAAAATAATTTATCCTCTCTTATTAATATTTTAAAATGTGTGAAAGAGTTTAATATCCCGAATTTTATTTTTTCTTCGTCCTGTACAGTTTATGGCAGCCCTGATCAAATTCCTGTAACTGAAGAAACACCACAGAAGCCAGCAGAATCTCCTTACGGAGCTACCAAACAAATGGGGGAAGAAATTGTAACAGAGGTTAGTAAAACAGGTGGAACGCAAACTATTTTATTAAGATATTTTAATCCCGTTGGGGCTCACCCCTCAGCACTTATTGGCGAATTACCCTCAGGTAAACCTGAAAATCTTGTGCCTGCCATTACACAAACTGCCATTGGAAAAATAAAACAGCTCACGGTACATGGCGATGATTATCCTACAAGAGATGGTTCATGCCTGCGTGACTACATTCATGTTTGCGATATAGCCCATGCGCATATTCTGGCACTGCAACATTTAATAAATAAAAAAAATACATATCCCTGCGAAATTTTTAATCTTGGGACTGGCAATGGGGTAACGGTTCTGGAGGTTATTCATTCATTTGAAAAAATAAGTGGTGTTAAGCTTAATTACATCATTGGCCCAAGAAGACCTGGCGATATCATTGCTATTTATGCCAATAATTCTTTAGCTAAAAATACTCTTAACTGGATACCTGAATTCTCACTTGATGAAATGATGTCCTCGGCGTGGAAATGGGAATTAAAATTAAAAGATGATGAAGCCCTTCATAATAATCTCAATTTTCAGATGAATTAAAAATTAAAGTTCTAATCTAAAAAGAAGTCCCCCTAAATGGGGGATTTCTTTAAACGGCATTTCCTATGCCTTTACACATTGACTTTTCGGACATGTATCTTTACATTTTTGAGTGCAGTGCGTTTGCTTGCATTTTTTGCAATCTTTATGATTACCTGCAAACACGACTGAACCCGAAAGTAAAATGTAAGACACTGCCAATAAACATATTTTTTTCATTATATATTTTTTTGGAGTGAAATAATATTGTTAGTTTTTTAAACTAAAATATTATTCGGAGGTTTCCATGCACGAGATATGTAATGTGATACAAGAGAAGTTTCTATTGAAGGATATTCTTTCTTGTAATTAATACTATAGTTGAAATCAGATTTATAATATTCAAAAATAGTAACAGAGTTAAGAGGGCAGTTTACACATGAAGTATTACAACCCCTGGAGTCACATTTCCCGGATGTATTCTTATGAGGTTTTTTCATGCACCGCTCTTTCATCATTTTGGAACAGTATGTAGCTTTTTTGTAACTGGTGGAAAAAGAAAGAGGAATTTTAATTGTTTCGGTAAAATAGCTGGTAAAAGACGCTAATAATATAAGGACACGAAATTTCATCTGGAATAAAAGTACAAATAATGCGGAGTGGATTTTTGCCGCTTATAATTTTTTTGCGCCTTGCCGGTATTTCCACCGGTCACTTTGCAGATCAATTGAATTGTTTTATTCTATCTCTTAATTTTTTCCCTTCATTATATTTTTATCGTTACTGTCTTATCCTTAATTTGCACCTGCTGTTTTTCTTTCATTAAAAAATAAAATATTGTATGATTAAAGATATTGTTGCTAAAAATGAAAAAGAAACCAGGGCGGGATTTGGCGAAGCCATTTATGAACTCGGGAAGAAAAATGAAAATGTCGTTGTACTTACAGCGGATCTTGCAGGTTCTTTAAAACTACATCCTTTTATAAAAGATTTTCCTGAAAGATATTTTCAGTGCGGTATTGCAGAAGCAAACATGATGGGCATTGCAGCAGGATTAACTATTGGAGGTAAAATTCCTTACACAACAACTTTTGCAAATTTTTCAACGGGCCGGGTGTATGATCAAATAAGACAATCCATTGCTTACTCAAATAAAAATGTGAAAATATGTGCGTCTCACGCAGGACTTACGTTAGGAGAAGATGGCGCTACTCACCAGATTTTGGAAGACATTGGTCTTATAAGAATGCTTCCGGGTATGTCAGTGGTTGTGCCTTGTGATTTTAACCAGACAAAAGCCGCAACACTCGCCATTGCTGATTATAAAGGACCTGTATACTTAAGATTTGGACGACCGAAGTGGCCCAACTTTACTGAGGAAAATCAACAGTTTGAATTAGGTAAAGCCCAGGTTCTTGCTGAAGGAAGTGACATAACTATTTTTGCCTGTGGCCACCTGGTTTGGAAAGCAATTGAAGCCGGAAAAATTCTCGAGGAAAAAGGTATAAGTGTTGAACTTATAAATATCCATACCATTAAACCGATTGATGAAGCCGCTATTATAAACTCAATACAAAAAACAAAGTGCGTTGTTACTGCAGAGGAGCACAATATTCTGGGAGGCCTCGGCGATAGCATTGCACATGTTGCTGCTGTGAATTTTCCTGTACCCATTGAATATGTTGGTACAAAAGATACATTTGGAGAAAGTGGAAAACCTGAAGACCTTCTGAAAAAATATGGCCTGGATACACCCGATATTATTGCTGCTGCAGAAAAATCAATGGCCAGAAAGAATGCCTAACTTATAATTATTTTCTGATTGAATGGAATGATTGTTGGTATAGTTTCAACATGCAAAAATTACTTACATATTTACTTCTCTTTCTTTTTACAAGTTTGGTTTCCTGCAAAAAAGATAATGCCAATAACAATTGTGTGAAAGGGACTGTGAATCCAAATTGTGTTTGTCCTTTAGTAACTAATTATGTTTGCGGATGTAATAATCAAACGTATGATAATAGTTGCTATGCAGTATGTGATGGAATTACAAGTTATACGCCCGGGAGATGTCCGTAACAATTGGCAGTAAGTAATTTGCAAACTTTCTACTTATTGCTTATTGTCTAATTGCCCATTGCCTATTCAATCAACCCACTTCCCTCAATTCATTCCATCTTGAAGTATATCTTGGAGAACGAAATTCCCTTCTCATTTTCCAGTCACGACTAAGTCCCGAAGATGCAAATTTTACTACATCATCTCTCATGCTGAAGTTGAGATTGTCAAGGGTATCCATTAAAAAACGTTTATTATTTTCTGATGGTGGTACAAACAAATTACTCTGGATCGATTTATCAGGTACGATGCCACTTAACATTACACCGGCTTTTTTATATTCCCGTCCTTGTTTAAAAATTTGCTCTGTCAATTGCATAGCTGGTGCAATAAGTTCATTGGTGACACACGTGGCAGCAGGTAAAATTGTATGAGCGCTTAAGGTTGCACCATGACTAAAATTTACTGAATGACTTTCTTCTTTAGCTACTATAAATATGCTGAGTACAGAAGCTGCGCATTTTTGTCTTCTTAACTTTTCAGCAGCCCTTGCAGTGTAAGTAGCAATGGCTTCTTTAATATCATCTAGCTCAGTAACATTTTTACCAAACATACGGGTAGTAGCGATCATTTTTTTCGATACTAATTCAGGTTCCATATCAATGCAGGGAATTCCCTTTAATTCCCTTACCAATCTTGTTCCTACCACACCTCCCATGTGCTTTCGCACCCACTCTTCCGGCATATTGCAAAGATCCCACGCATTCGTTATTCCCCAATTAATAAGTTTATCAGCATAGGCCTTTCCTACGCCCCATATTTCTTTTACACCTGTTTTTTTTAATACCGCTCTTATGTCATCTTCATCAATAAGCGTGGCTACACATTTTGTCGCGCCTTTATTTTTTTTAGCCAATTGATTGGCAATTTTAGCCAGCGTTTTAGTTGGCGCTATACCCACTGAAACAGAAACGCCTGTCCATTGTTCAACGACCTCTCTCATTTGCAATGCATACTCAGCAAGCAGATTCTCATCAATCATACTTACATTTAAAAATGACTCATCAACAGAATACACTTCAACATTTTCTTTACCAATCAATAATTTCAAAGTATCCATTACGCGGCGGCTCATATCGCCGTACAAATTATAATTAGATGAAAATGTTGCCACCTCATGTTTTTCAATTAGATGTTTTGCTTTGAAGTATGGACCCGCCATTTCAACACCAAGGATTTTCGCCTCATCACTCCGTGAAATAATACAACCATCATTATTACTTAACACAACCACCGGTTTGTTTTTCAGGTCCGGACGAAATACTCTTTCGCAGGAACAATAAAA
>JBDTYU010000070.1:0-7573 GCA_040005535.1 Ginsengibacter sp.
GGCATACATTTCTTCTTTACAACAATTAGATTCACAAAAAGTAAATGTAGAACTGGCTCAAAAATTAATTGATCTTTCTTTATTACGTTTCCAATACCACCAGGCAACCATTGTTGAGTTGATTCAGTCGCAGCAAAGTTTTCAGCAAGCTTCTTATACTTTAACCAACTTAAGTTTTGCTGCAAAATCTTCTGAGATTGAATTGAAAAGGTTGATTAACCAAATACCATTTTGAAAGCACAATTGAATGCACGTCTTTACTACGACGGACGCAGCAAATTTTTTGGCGTTCGTGCTATTGTTTATAAAGTTCTTTCCGCTTTTTAGAACCTCGTGTTCGTCTTGCCTTGGTCTTCCGGGACTTTAGAAAATCACTAAACTTTCTTTCTTCTTTGTCGCTTAATGGTTTATTAATAAACACAAAGTCTTTCTCATCCATTTTTTTAAAGTTTATCATAACTTAAGGCCTTTAAAGTATTGGGTTACTAAAATAAGAGCTTCTTTTGTATCAATAAACATTCTGTTTCCGACAAAGAGTTTTGCTCCCAAAGTTTGTTCATAATGTTTAATAAGTTGTGTCTTAGCAATGAAAGAAACTACACCATTGTAGTTAAGCTCAAAAGCCCTTTTGCAGGCAAATGCGACAAGATTACCTGCTACACCACGATAAAGTTTGTTTTTCCCTTTATTGAATTTAGCACTTTCAATCAAGTCCATAAAGATGTGATCACCTTTATCTGTCAGAATAAGAAGCCCATGAATGATTGCCGGATTATTGACTGTGGTTAACTTAAAAATCTGCTTTGAATTGTCTTTGAGTTCAGTTTGCCAATTAAATATCCATTCAGTTTTTTTGATTTGCTTGCTGTCCGTTAAATTCAATTTTGTAATTACCGTTTCGAATAACTCTCCTGATACTGCATTTTCAATGGAATTTGTCAACTTGTCAATGATAAAATCAAGAGTTATCTTTTTACGTTCCTTCACTATGCTAATTTACGAAATCCCGGTTGGTTAAGGTTAAAACTTTAAATAAAATACCGTCGCTTTGGATGAGGTTAGCTTATGCTTTTGCTATCAGAGTTCTGTTAATAATATTTGCTTTGTAAGTAAGGTCCTGCATGCTATCGCTGATAACAGTTACATGACCCATTTTGCGTCCTGGCCGGGTTTGTTTTTTTCCATATAAATGAACAAATGCATTGTCAATTTTTAAAACAGCTTCTAACCCCTCATATTTGACATCACCGGAAAAATCTTCAACGCCAATGAGGTTTATCATAGCCGAAGGCAATATAGCATTAGTGTTTCCCAATGGATAGCCAAGCAGTATTCTCCACAACATATCAAACTGAGAGCAGTAGTTGGCTTCAATAGTATGATGGCCGCTGTTATGCACCCGCGGCGCTGTTTCATTCACCCATACATTATCATCCAGATCAATAAACATTTCAACTGCAAAGATGCCGGCACTTTTAAGATTCTTTACAACGGTTAAAGCGATTGCTTCAGCCTTCCATAAAATTTTTTCATTAACAGCAGCAGGGCTCAACTGGTATTGAAGTAAGTTTAAATCTTTATTAAAAATCATTTCTACCGGTGGGTACAATGCAGTTTCACCTGTTTCATTTATGGCGACTATTATTGAGATTTCTTTTTTAATATTTATAAGTTTTTCTAAAACCGCAGGGGCATCAAAGCCATTTATAATTTCCTTCTCGTTATTTATAATCGTTACCCCGCGGCCATCGTACCCACCCATGGCAATTTTATGAACTGCCGGCAAAAAATCCAGGTGATTTTTTATTTCACTTTTGTTTTGAGTAATTACAAAAGAAGATGAAGGAACATTTATTGATGCATAAAATTGTTTTTGCAGAATTTTATTTTTGATGGTTGCTAAAGCAGACGGCTTTGGGTAAATTTTGACTCCTTCTTCTTCCAGCTTTTGAAGCGCCTCAACATTTACTGATTCAATTTCTATAGTAATAGCTGCAAGTTGTTTTCCAAAATTATAAACGTCATCATAGTTGGCGATATCCCCTTTAGCAAAATGATGGCAAAGATGTGCAGCCGGGCATTCCGGATCATTTTCCATCACATAAGTTTCTGCAAGATAATTTGCTGCAGCCTGCAACAACATTCGTCCTAATTGGCCACCCCCCAAAATTCCAATTTTTTGCATTAGATTTTTTGTGCAAGATAAATATTCCCTTTTTAAAGTCCCTGACTCCGGAGGGGATAGCAACTTTCTTTTTAATTAATTTAAATTCAATAAATTCTATACTTTCAACTTCTTCCCAGAAAAGAATTAACTAATCGTACGACTTCCAGATATTGTCCTTGCATTTGGTGGAGGGTTTGGTTGGGGCTTGGCTATAAAATATTTACCTTTATTATAAAATATTATTTCATGGAAACGACGACTATAAAACCTTTAAATAAAGATAAACAGCAAACCGATTTTCTTCCATTGCTCGGTACTGATTATGTCGAATTTTATGTAGGCAATGCCAAGCAGGCGGCGCATTATTATAAAACTGCTTTTGGTTTTCAATCTCTTGCCTACTCAGGCCCTGAAACAGGTGTAAAGGAAAGAGCGAGTTACGTAATAAGGCAAAACAAACTCACGTTCGTATTAACAACGCCAATAAGGAATGATAATGAAATTGCTGACCATATTCATAAACATGGAGATGGTGTAAAGGTGCTGGCGCTAAATGTAGCAGACGCAACAAGCGCCTGGGAAGAAACAACCAAACGCGGTGGTAAAAGTTATATGGAACCGACAAGAATGAAAGATGAAAATGGCGAAGTGGTAATAAGCGGCATTTATATTTACGGAGAAACTGTGCATCTTTTTATTGAAAGAAAAAATTACTCAGGTGTATTTATGCCGGGGTATCGTAAATGGGAAAGTACTTATAACCCAACAGACGCAGGGCTTTTATATGTGGACCATTGCGTTGGTAACGTTGGCTGGAATCAAATGAATACATGGGTAAATTTTTATGAAGAAGTTATGGGCTTCAGAAATATACTCAGCTTTGATGATAAAGATATTTCTACTGAATATTCTGCATTGATGAGTAAAGTGATGAGTAACGGTAACGGCTACGTGAAGTTTCCGATAAATGAGCCTGCTGAAGGAAAGAAAAAAAGCCAGATCGAAGAATATCTCGAATTTTATAATGGTGAAGGTTGCCAGCATATTGCTATTGCCACCAATAATATCATTGAAACGGTTACTCAACTTCAGCAACGGGGAGTTGAATTTTTAAAAATTCCTGCCAGCTATTATTCAACGGTTTTGGACCGTGTAGGGCATATTGATGAAGAACTGAAACCTTTGAGTGAATTAGGGATTCTTATTGATAAAGATGATGAAGGTTATTTGTTACAAATATTCAGTAAGCCGGTAGAAGACAGGCCTACATTGTTTTTCGAGATTATACAGCGTAAGGGCGCACAAAGCTTTGGAAAAGGGAATTTTAAAGCGCTCTTTGAAGCTATTGAAAGAGAACAGGCAGATAGAGGAAATTTATGATTGTAAGACTGAATAATTTTTTAAATTTTCTATTATTGTGCGAATAATAATTAGTTAAGAAATTTTTTATCCGTTCCATCTTTTCAATAAAAAAATTATTTTTACGTTATTACTGTAACCCCCGGCAGAAAAATGACTGATAAAATTTTTAAATTTATTTTACTACTTGTACTCATAGTCGTAATACCACCTGCGTCTCATGCACAGAATTCTTTTGTCGAACCTCAAAAATTATCTTTCAGACTTGTAGGGGTATTTAATAATAATAACAAGGAAGATACTTTACAAAAAGAATTTCAGGCAAAGGGACTGAAATGGCCGGCAAAATATGTTTACATCCGCAGCTTTAAATATGATGCCCAAATAGAAGTGTGGGTAAAAAATGAAGCAAAAGAAAAATATCGCTTATTCAAAGCTTACAAAGTTTGTATGCAAAGCGGCACCATGGGACCAAAAAGATTGCAGGGCGATTACCAGGTTCCGGAGGGATTTTATTATATCAATGAATTTAATCCACATAGCAATTATCATTTGTCTTTAAGGTTAAATTATCCAAATGCATCTGATAAAATTTTGAGTGATTCAGTACGCCCCGGCAATGCAATTTATATTCACGGAAGTTGTGTATCTGTAGGTTGCATTCCGGTTACGGATAATGAGATTGAAGAAATTTACCTTATAACCAGTTATGCAAAAGCGAATGGCGAGGATTTTATTCCTGTCCATGTTTTTCCTATAAAATACAATCAAAGAAGATCGCTGGAATATTTCAGAATGAGTTCAAAAAATAATCCTTCGCTGCAAAAATTTGCGTTGCAATTGAAAGATGCTTATGATAAATTCGAAGACTCCAGGCAGGTACCTCTTGTGTTAATTGACCGCAAAGGAGATTATGTTATAGATTAATCTCTCATCAGCAATTGCACTGTGTCGCCGGTTTTTTGTTCCAATACAATCGTTTTGTTTTCCGAAAGTTCCTGAATGAACTTATCTGTATAATGCCTTATCGTAAGAAGGGTAAGATTTTTCTCCATCTGAACGTCAAAAATTTCATTGGATTGGATCGCAATTTCTTCAATCTTTTCAGGAATATTATCAACACATACAAGAAGACTTATTGCTGCATTTTGAGTAAGATTCGGCTTTATTTTTGTTTTGTTCAGTATTTCATATAAAGTATTTACAGGCTTGCCTTCTACAAAAGAGAAATCTTTCGAATCCAGCGTTATCAAAACCTGGCCGTGCTTATAAACAATTATTGGCGGCAGGTTGTGAGGATTTTTCCCTGTTATAACGGTGCCGGGTAGACGATCATCCAAAAAACTCTTTACATACAAAGGAATATTTTTGTTTTGCAAAGGTTTTATCGTTTTTGGGTGTATAACCTGCGCCCCGTAATAAGCCATTTCTATTACCTCTTTGTAGCTCAGCTCATCAATCGTTACTGCATCCTTAAAATCTTTTGGATCGGCATTCATCACCCCTTCCACATCTTTCCAGATAGTCAAACTTTCAGCATTTAGAATATTGGCAAATACCGCAGCGGTATAATCGCTGCCTTCCCTGCCCAGTGTAGTACTTTCATTTTCATCGGTGCTGCCAATAAAGCCCTGGGTAATTATTACATTTGTTTCATTAAAAAGAGGAAGAATTTTTTCCTGGATATTTTTTACAGTTACATCCCAATCTACTGCAGCATCTCTGAAAGTATCATCAGTGCGCAGGACATCTCTTACGTCAATCCATTTATTTAAAATTTTTTCTTCATTAAGATAAAAACTCAAAATTGTAGTTGATAAGAGTTCACCTGTACATACAATCTGATCATAATAATAATTGTAATCTTTTACTGGTTTATCATGCAATAACCATTGTACTTCAGTAAAGAAATTCTGCAGCTCCCTGGTAGCGTGTTCCCATTGCTGAGTAACTGCATACTTTAATAAAGTCAAATGATTTTGTTTAACCTTTTCAAAGAGCAGCAACGCTTCTTCCTTTTTGCCTGAATAAAATTCTTCTGCCACCTTTTCCAGTGCATTGGTCATCTTCCCCATGGCAGAAATCACGATAAGAATTTTTTCACCCTGGTATTCCTTGAGAATTTTTGCAAGATTTTGAATGCGTTCAAAACTATTAATACTTGCACCTCCAAATTTAAACACTTTCATTGCAGAGATTCTGTTTTAGGGAAGCAAAGTAAAATCAATTATTAAAAAATAATTTTTATTTTTTAGCTGATGATGATCTTAAGATATAATTACCATAAGCATTTCTTGAAAATGAAACGAGAACAGGCAGGGAATATCAAATTAATTAATTGCCCTATTTTTGTTGATTGTGCAATAAAATTCCGGTGGTTATGGTGAACAGGCAGGTATTAACGTTAGATGAATTTACTATCAGGGAAATGAGGGCTTTTCCAAAAGCAACTGGGGAACTGGCAGGCCTTTTACGGGATATAGGTCTTGCTGCAAAACGTGTAAATGTCGAAGTAAATAAAGCAGGTCTTGTTGATATCCTGGGAGATACAGGCGACATAAATGTGCAGGGAGAAGAAGTGAAAAAACTTGATGAATTTGCAAACGACCAGTTTACAGGGGTGTTGCGTCATGGTATAAGTTGTGCAGGTATTGCAAGTGAAGAACTGGATGATATGGTAGTTTTTGAAGATGATATCAGCAGAGGTTCGAAATACGTTTGCATGTACGATCCCCTTGATGGCAGCAGTAATATTGATGTGAATGTTTCCATCGGGACAATTTTCAGTGTTTACCGCAGGGTAACAGAAACGGGCACTTCAGTAACAATAAAAGATTTTTTACAAGCCGGTATGCGTCAGGTGGCTGCAGGTTACATTATATATGGATCGTCAACAATTTTAGTGTATGCAACCAAAAGAGGTGTGAATGGTTTTACGCTCGATCCTTCCATCGGGGAGTTTTGTTTAAGTCATCCCGCTATCCGGTGTCCTGAAATAGGAAAAATGTATTCAGTAAATCATGGCCATTTTTTTCGCTATAGTGATGGTGTAAAAAAGTACATTGATATTTGCCAGAATAAAAACGAATCTAACGGTGGGCCATATACGCAAAGATATATTGGAAGCATGGTATCTGATGTGCACCGTAATTTGATCAAGGGAGGAATTTTTATGTACCCGGGTACTACAGATAAGCCAAAGGGAAAGCTGCGGTTGTTGTATGAATGTAATCCCTTTGCCTATATTGTTGAAATTGCGGGGGGTAAGGCTACAGATGGCTTACAACATATACTTGAAAAAATACCGGTCGAGTTACATGAGCGTACACCTTTTTTTATCGGCAGTATTAAAATGATGGAAGAGCTTGAAGAGTGCCTGGGAGTTATAGTTCCGAATTATTAAATACTTTAAATCTGAAAAAAGATTGATGCAAAAAATAATTATTTCAGTTAAGGATTTGAAAAAGAACTATGGCAGTTTTGAAGCAGTGAAAGGCATTTCTTTTGACGTACATGAAGGTGAGATTTTTGGATTACTTGGGCCGAATGGTGCGGGAAAATCTACTACGTTGGAAATAATAGAAACGCTTAGAGAAAAAACTTCAGGAAAAATTTTGGTGGATGGTTTGGATCTCGATAAGCATCCGGATAAAATAAAAAAAATCATTGGAGTACAATTGCAAACATCCGGGTTTTACCCGGGACTTAATCTTCTTGAGCTCATAGATCTTTTCTGCGGGTTATATAACACAAAAGCTAATGCTTTTGAATTGCTGGAAATGGTAAACCTCAAAGACAAGGCGAAGAGTAAGTATAAACAAATGAGTGGTGGCCAAAAACAAAGATTCTCAATAGCAACCACTTTAATTAATCAACCTAAAATTATTTTTCTTGACGAACCAACGACTGGCCTTGACCCACAGGCACGCCGCAATTTGTGGGAGCTTGTGCAAAATATACGGGACAAGGGAACTACAGTAATCATTACAACTCATTATATGGATGAAGCCGAGCAGCTTTGTGATCGTGTTGCGATTATGGACGAAG
>JBDTYU010000071.1:0-4234 GCA_040005535.1 Ginsengibacter sp.
ACTTCGCTTACTTTCTTTTTGCCCAGGCCTTCAAATACATACAATTCTTTTACCCTGCTTTTTTGAACGGTTCCATCAAGCTTCATTAAAGAAAGTGGCTGGGTTTCTTTGATCACTCCTCTCGCAACTTTGCCCACCGCTATTCTTCCCAAAAATGATGAATAGTCGAGGGATGTAATTTGCATTTGCAATGTTCCTTCGCCTGTGGCGGGTGGTGGAACTTTTTCTAAAATAATATCTAATAAAGGGAAAATATTATCAGTTTTTTCAAGAGAGGTATTCATCCATCCCTGCTTGCTTGAGCCATAAATTGTAGGAAAATCAAGCTGTTCCTCAGTTGCATCAAGATTAAAAAACAATTCAAAAACCGCATCATGCACTTCATCAGGACGGCAGTTGGGCTTATCTACTTTATTGATAACTACAATAGGATGAAGATGAAGCTGCAAAGCCTTTTGTAATACAAAACGGGTTTGAGGCATCGGCCCTTCAAAGGCATCAACCAATAAAAGAACGCCATCCGCCATTTTTAAGACACGCTCTACTTCACCGCCAAAATCACTGTGGCCAGGAGTATCAATTACATTTATTTTTACATCTTTATAAGTAACCGAAACATTTTTACTGAAAATTGTAATGCCGCGTTCTCTCTCAAGGTCATTACTGTCCATTATAAGATCACCGGTTTCCTGGTTATCCCTAAAGATATTGGTGCTGTGCAAAATCTTATCTACCAAAGTTGTTTTGCCGTGATCAACGTGCGCTATTATAGCGATATTCCTAATTTCCATAATAATTTTATTCCTGCGATACTGAATTTTAATTTGAGTTTGCGAAGGTACGTTAATTCATGTGCATTCAACCCTTTGTTACTAACGTAAAAGTTAAAAGGTTAAGTATTACGAATGTCAAAATAGCAAAATGTAATTCTGGAAAGTAATTTGATAATGATAGAGTAAAAACCGCCATGAAAAAAACATTTCTTCCTGATTTGAAAACATGCATCATTTTGGACGTAATAGGTTGTTTAAGTTATATCATACCACCTTTTGGTCCCGTATGGGCAATAATCTCCGGTGTTATTTTTTATTTTATGTTTGGTAAAAAGTTTGGTGTATTTGGTGGTATCTTTTCTTTTGTAGAAGAATTAATGCCGGGAGTAGATTTAATCCCAACTTTCACTATTGCCTGGTTTATGAGGAAACACGAAATTGAAAAAGTGCCAAAGCCAAAAAAGATAGCGATAGATTATTAATCGGCGATTAAAAAGAAAGAATAACTGCAATAAAAATAAGTAGTTTTAAAAATAATTTTATTGCAATGAAAAAATTTTCATTTTTGTTATCCTTTATTTTCTTCTTCAACATATGCTTTGCCCAGGACAGTATAACGGTCAATGATATACGTTCTGCAGGAAAAATTATCGGCTTACATTTTACAGAAGCAAAAGAAGATTCTCTTGCAGCCTCAGTTAAAGACAGAAGCAAGGAGTATGATAAAATGCATCGCTTCTCTCTTGACAATTCTATTCCTATGTCAATGATGCAAAGCCCGCTCTTGCCTTACATGGATTTGAATAAAAAACAATTGCCGGTAAAATTCAATATTCCTACAGGAATAAATTTGCCTGTAAATAAAAATGATCTTGCATTTTATTCTATCTCTCAGCTTGCATCATTAATTAAAAACAAAAAAATATCTTCCGTTGAGCTTACAAAATTTTTTATTGACCGGCTTAAAAAATATGGAGATACCCTTCAATGTGTTATTTCATACACGGAAGATATTGCCATGCGGCAGGCTGCTCAGGCAGATGAAGAAATTGCTTTAGGAAAATATCGTGGTCTTCTTCACGGCATTCCTTATGGCTTAAAAGATTTATTTGCGGTTCGCGGAACTAAGACAACATGGGGTGCAGAGCCATACAGAAACCAGGTAATTGATAATGACAGTTATGTTTTTAGTAAGCTTACAGAAGCTGGTGCTGTATCAATTGCTAAGTTAACTTTGGGTGCTCTTGCCATGGATGATTATTGGTTTGGCGGGCGAACAAAAAATCCATGGAAGATGCTGGAAGGCTCCAGTGGTTCCTCTGCAGGCTCAGCAGCAGCAACGGCTGCAGGGCTGGTGCCTTTCGCAATTGGTACAGAAACTTATGGCTCTATAATTTCTCCATCTACCGTTTGCGGTGTTACAGGTTTACGTCCAACATTTGGCTCAATAAGCAGGAGCGGAGCAATGACGCTTTGCTGGAGTCTTGATAAAGCAGGGCCAATATGCAGGAGTGCAGAAGATGCGGCTATCGTCTTTAATTATTTACATGGCACTGATGGAAAAGATGCGGCTGCAGTCAACATGCCTTTTAATTATACAGGTAAAGCAGATGTATCAAAAATGAAAATTGCTTATGCAAAAAATTATTTTGGGAAAAAAGATACGCTTGGAAATGAAAATGCGGTGCTTGATGTTTTTAGAAAAGCAGGGGCACAATTAATTCCTGTTGATTTCCCTGATTCAACTATTTATAATTTTGATATGATCGGCATTATAATAGGTTCTGAAAGCGCTGCAGCTTTTGATGGCTTTACAAGAACAGGTCTTGATGATAAAATGAACCGGCAGGGTAAAGGCGAATGGCCCAATTACTTCAGGGCTTCAAGATTTATACCTGCTGTGGAATATATTAATGCAAACAGGCATCGCTACCAATTGATGCAAAAAGTAAATGAAGTAATAGGAAAATATGATGTGATCATTTGCCCGACATGGGTAGGCAACCAGGCTGCTATTACTAATCTGACCGGACACCCTGCGGTAAGTATTCCCACAGGATTTGATAAAAATAATGCTCCGACAAGTATTACGCTTGTGGGGAAATTATATGATGAAGCAACCATTCTTGCCATTGCAAAAATTTACCAGGATGCTACGCAATGGAATAAAATGCATCCTGAATTTTTTAAATGATCTTAACCCTCAAATTTCATAAAATGTACAAGAGCTTTATTTCCGTTTTAATGATTTTTATTTTGCAATCTACATTTGCCCAAACAAAAAAAATTACCGGTTTCTATAAAAAAAATATTGAGCGCCAGCTTAATCTTGAATCAACATTCGACAAAAATTTAAGTAAAGAAAATATTGGTGAAAATATAAAAAAACTTTCTTCAAAACCCCATCACATCAGCTCTCCGGGCAGCAAAGAAAACGCTGAATATATTCTCAGCCTGTATAAAAAATGGGGATGGGATGCAAAAATTGAAACATTTCACGTATTGTTTCCAACTCCAAAAACAAGATTATTGGAAATGACTTCCCCCACATCTTACAAAGCATTATTAAAAGAACCGGCTTTAAAAGAAGATGCAACATCCGGGCAGGAAGGGCAATTACCCACTTACAATGCATGGAGTGCAGATGGCGATGTTATGGCTGAATTGGTATTTGTAAATTATGGCCTGCCGGAAGATTATGAAGTACTTGATAAAATGGGTATTGATGTAAAAGGAAAAATTGTAATCGCAAAATACGGACATAGCTGGCGTGGAATAAAACCAAAAGTAGCACAGGAGCATGGAGCTATAGGTTGTATCATTTACAGCGACCCGATGGATGACGGATATTTCGCAGGAGATGTCTATCCCAGGGGAGCTTTCAGAAATGAATATGGAGTGCAAAGAGGTTCTGTAATGGATATGGTAATTTATCCCAGTGATCCTTTAACTCCTGGTATTGGCGCAACGGATAATGCAAAGAGGCTAGATAGATTACAGGCGCCTAATCTTTTAAAAATTCCCGTGTTGCCAATAAGTTACCATGATGCAACACCCTTGCTTGACGCCCTTGATGGCCCGGTTGTTCCTGAAGGCTGGCATGGTGGTTTACCCTTTGCTTATCATATTGGCCCGGGCAAAACCAAAGTGCATTTGAAAGTTGCATTCAATTGGGATATAGTTCCCTGCTATGATGTAATCGCAAAAATACAAGGTTCTAAATTTCCTGATGAATGGATAATAAGAGGTAATCACCATGATGCATGGGTTAATGGAGCTGCGGATCCAATCAGTGGCCAGGCGGCACTGTTAGAAGAGGCTAAATCAATTGGCTCCATGTTAAGCAACGGTTGGAAACCAGATCGTACTATAATTTATTGTGCGTGGGATGGTGAAGAACCCGGCTTGCTTGGCTCTACCGAATGGGTGGAAGAACATGAAAAAGAGCTGCAGCAAAAAGC
>JBDTYU010000072.1:0-2801 GCA_040005535.1 Ginsengibacter sp.
GAATCACCAATAAAGCCATTAAACAATTAAACTTACAATCATGAAACAAAACGAGTTTTTGGAAACCAAAAGTCTTACTGAAGTGGGTGAAAACATCGGACTTACAGAGGGAATTAAATTAGTAAATGCTTTTAAAGAAGCTAATCCAGCTGCAACGGCAGGTTATTACATTGGGCGAAATATCCTTGAGCAAATTATGGCACAACCCGGTTGTGTTGGCATCAATTTTCGCAAATGCCTTACGAACATGAATGAAGAACATTTGGTTTACACAGGTGTTGATGCCGATGGAAAAGACATTCTTGAATTTTCTGTTGTGACAAACATCGGCGATATTGTTAAGCAAGATGCAATAGTTGCTGACAGAACATTATGGTGGGATGACCTAAATGTAATTGAAGTACTAAATTCATAATTTCTCGGAAATATGAAATAGATAGGTATATTTGGTCTTAAACTGACTTGGTATCCTAAAATATATAATATATTATACTGGTATTTTTTCGCATTTGTTACCCTTAGTTTTTTTTCTTTTGTATAAGCGTCATTCAAAAGAAAAATCTCTAAGGGTAATTTTTTATTATATACTTTATTGCATTATAAACGAAGCATTAAGTTATTATCTCAATGAAATTCGTTCTGCAACAATCTTCATTGTATTTGCGCTTTTTTCCCTTGCAGAATTTACTTTCTTTTGTCTTTTTTTTCGTTATGTCTTATCCCCAGGATTAATAAGAAAGAGTATTTTCTTTATTTGGATTCTTTTTTCCTTATTTACGCTCATTGATTTTTTCTTAATAAATAAGAAGAGTTCATTTGATTCAATTACTGTAGGAGTAGAATCACTTCTCACAATTCTTATGTGCATTTATTATCTTGTAGTACAAATCAAAGGCGCAAATACCCTTTTTGTATATTCCACTACAAATTTTTGGATCATTATTACATTTCTCATTTATTTATCAGGCTTATTTTTTCTTTATATAATGGCTGAAACTATGATTAATAATAAAGCCTTCCATATTCAATATCTCTTAATTAACTCTGTATTTAATATTCTCAAAAATATTTTACTCTCGATAGCTATGCTGATGAAAACTGCACCAGTTAAAGACCAAGTACAAAAAAATTATGACTGGGACAATCTGCTTTCCTATAAAATAAAAAATTAACCAGATAAATGTATCATGTTTTTCTTACAAGCTACTGAAAATACTATTGGTTTATCTAACGTACTTGTCTTTGGTACACTTGGTATGTTTTTAATGGCAATAACCCTCGTATCTGTTGTGGTATTTCATCAACGGAGAGTCATTAAATTTAATAAGCAACTACAAAAATTGGAAGACGAGAAACAACAAATGTTGCTCAAAGCTTCTATAAGTTTCCAGGAAGAAGAAAGACAACGTATTGCTGCAGATCTACATGATGATGCAGGTCCATTACTGGCAACTGCCAGGCTTTACCTTAATGAAAATCTTATTCACCAGGAACCTGCTGTTCAGCTTCAATCGATCTTTAGTGCCAAGCAAATTATAGATGACAGCATTCAGCTTATCAGAAATATTTCTCATAGCCTTATGCCACCAACACTCAAAAATTTTGGGTTGGAATCAGCAATGAAAGATCTTTTTGACAAAATAAACGGTTCGGGTGTAATTAACGCCAGTGCCCGCTTTCATGATAACCGGGAAAGGCTTAATGACGAACAGGAATTATTAATTTTTAGAATTCTACAGGAACTGGTTACTAATATTATTAAACATAGCTATGCGGGATTTATTCACCTTACTCAAAACGTACAAGGAAATTTTTCATACTTTCGCATACATCATGATGGAAAAGGTATTCTTCAACCGGAGTTTGAAAAGCTCAATTTTAATTCAACCGGGCTTGGGTTAAAAAATATTGAGAGTCGAATTAAAGTATTAAAAGGCAGCATTTTATTTGATATTGACAGCACCCATACATATTATAAAGTTACCATTGAAGTTCCGAGGGAAATCATTAAATAAAGCTTACCCTTTCCGTTATATCTTTACCTTATTATATTAACCCTTTAGCTTAAGTATGGATATAATTAAAGTCGCCATAGCGGATGATCATAAAATTTTCAGAAAAGGAGTTATACTTTCTTTAAGACCTTACCATAATATAAAATTTGTTCTTGAGGCTGAAAATGGAGAAGAGCTCATACAAGGTGTAGAAAGTGCTAAACCAGATATTATATTAATGGATCTTAAAATGCCAGTAAAAGATGGCATCGAAACAACTAAATATCTTAATAAGCATTATCCCTCTATACGAATACTAATACTTACCATGTATGAAGACGAACGATTTGTAGGACATTTAATGGACAGCGGTGCAAATGGATATTTATTAAAAAGTACTGACCCTGAAGAGATAAAACAGGGCATTCTTGATGTAATGAGAACAGGATTCTACCTGAATAATTTTGTTAACAGGGTCCTTATTAAAAAAAATTACGCCAAGCAAAAATTTAATCCAAACCTCAATAGCGAAATCACAATTAGTGAGAGGGAAAAAGAAGTACTTTCATTAGTTTGTATGGAATATACTGCACACGAAATTGCTCAAAAAATGGATATAAGTGCAAGAACAGTTGAAGCGATTAAAGATAGATTAATGGAACGTTTTGGAGTAAAAAATTCTGTGGGACTTGTTTTTTTTGCGATGAAAAATTCTTTAATCGACTAACAAATATGCGATATAGTTAAAGTTTAGAAGTGGTAATTCTATGTATAAACTTATAACAATATACGTCTGTTGATTTCTAA
>JBDTYU010000073.1:0-4976 GCA_040005535.1 Ginsengibacter sp.
TAAATATTTTGAAAATGTAATTTCTTATCTCCGTTCTGATCCTAAAAATATTTATTGGGATGAATATTATAAAAATACCAATCCCAGCCGCAGAAAAAATAACAACAGTCGCAACCAGGATAATTTTTCATCACTTAGTGTTATCACCCAACATCCGCCATTGCTTTGGGCTTTCTGGCTTGCAATTATTGGTTTATTACTTTATTTAATTTTTAATGTAAAAAGAAAGCAAAGAGTTATCAATGTTATAAAACCCAATGCCAATACTACCGTTAATTTTACTGAAACTGTGGGGCGTCTTTATCTGCAGAAAAAAAATAACAACCATATTGCCGAGAAGATGATTACCTATTTTTATGAGCATATCCGTAATACGTATTTTATAGGTACTTCAATTATAAATGATGAGTTTATAAATTCCCTTTCGGGGAAAAGCGGTTTTTCAAAAGAAAGAACACAGCATTTATTTTCATTAATAGAACATATACAATCCGGGGAAATTGTAGATGATACGGAATTACTGCAGCTCAATACAGAAATAGATAACTTTTATAAAAATCAAAAATGATGGAAGAAAATTTATTTGAACAGAGAATTGATCTGAACCCTTTAAGTATTGCTGTTGCGGGAGTAAGAAATGAAATAAGTAAAGTTATTGTTGGTCAGCATGAAATGGTTAACATGCTCATGATAGGTTTATTGTGCGATGGTCATATCCTCATAGAAGGCGTGCCGGGAGTTGCAAAAACATTAACGGCCAAACTGATGGCGAAAATTATCAATGCAGATTTCTCCCGTATCCAGTTTACTCCCGATCTTATGCCAAGCGATGTTTTGGGAACATCTGTTTTCAATCCTAAAGAAGCAGACTTCCAGTTTAAAAGAGGTCCCATCTTCAGCAATATTATTTTAATTGATGAAATAAACCGTGCCCCTGCTAAAACGCAGGCTGCATTGTTTGAGGTAATGGAAGAAAGGCAAATCACCATTGATGGCTCCACGCATATAATGGATTTCCCTTTCCTGGTTTTGGCAACACAAAATCCTATAGAACAGGAGGGTACTTACCGGCTTCCCGAAGCACAGCTCGACAGATTTTTATTTAAGATTAATGTGAAATATCCATCTCTTGAAGAAGAAATCAATATCCTTCTGAACCAGCAGGCGCTTACACAAAATGCATTGCTGGAAGATGTAAATAAAATATTATCAACTGATCAAATTCGGGAATACAGATACACAATACACCAGGTACTTATTGATCCAAAGCTGGTGGAGTTTATTGCAAAAATTGTAAATGCAACCAGGAATAATCCTTCTTTGTTTTTAGGCGCATCACCCCGTGCATCACTTGCCATATTAAGAGCATCAAAAGCAAATGCAGCAATTAAAGGAAGAGATTTTGTAAAGCCGGAAGATATACTGGAAATGGCTGCACCTGTTATGCGACACAGGATAATTTTAACTCCTGAAAAAGAAATGGAAGGTATTACACCTGATGAACTTATTCAAAATATTATCAGCCATATTGAGATACCCCGATAGAAAGGGTCAGGCCATTATAAATAGCCAGACACTGTAAGAAGTCATAAGTCATTAAGTCAATAGGTCATTGACTATTGACCCAATGATTAGATTAAAATAATAATCAATTCTTCAAAGAAAAAATGAATTCGATAAAAAAATATTTCGATGATTTATTTGTTACCTCCCGCTTTTATGGAAGTTTGCTGGGATGTATATGTTTATTTATTGCAGCGTTTTATATCCCGGCTCTTAGTGAAATAGCGCCAATAGGTTTTTTTATATTTATTATTTTTTGTATTGCTGATTACAACTTTTTATTTTTTACAAAAAGATTTCCTTTTGCAAAAAGAATTACTGCAGAGCGGCTAAGCAATGGTGATGAAAATAAAATTGAGATCATTGTTAAAAATGAATTTTCTTTCCCGGTAAAAGCTGAAGTGATTGACGAATTGCCGCAGCAATTCCAGGCTCGTAACTGGAAAAAGCAGGTAACTTTAAAAGGTAAACAACAAAAGAAAATTCAATACTACCTCAGGCCACTGCAAAGAGGCGAATATTATTTTGGTAATATTCATTTGTTTATTACTTCACAGTTGGGATTGATAAGCCGGAGGTTCACAACAGAAGTCCCTGAAACTATCCATGTATACCCGTCGTTTATGCAACTTCACAAATATGAGCTACTATCGAATGCTACCTTACAAAATGAAAGCGGCAGCCGTCGCATGCGTAAGATTGGCCAGAGCATGGAGTTTGAGCAAATTAAAGAATATGTATCCGGCGATGATATCCGTACACTTAACTGGAAAGCTTCAGCA
Organism: Ginsengibacter sp.; assembly: GCA_040005535.1. GTDB lineage: Bacteria > Bacteroidota > Bacteroidia > Chitinophagales > Chitinophagaceae > Ginsengibacter. The sequence goes on from JBDTYU010000073.1 coordinate 2,346, forward strand.
AGGAAGGGCGGTTTAATGGTAAACAATTTTATGAATGAAAGATCGCAGCAGGTGTATTGTATTATTGATAAAGGCCGTCTTATGAAAATGCCTTTTGCACGTTTAACACTCCTCGATTATGCAATTAATAGTTGTTTGGTGCTCAGTAATATATGCCTGAAGAAACAGGACAGGGTAGGCTTAATAACTTTTTCGAACACATTGGGAAGCGTGCTTGCTGCAGATCGTAAACCTGTACAAAAAGAAAATATTTTGCAGTTGCTGTACAATCAAACTACCGGATTTCTTGAAAGTGATTTCGAAATGCTTTACACGCAGATAAGAAACCGTATTAAGCATAGAAGCCTGTTAATACTGTTTACGAATTTTGAATCTTTATCAGGATTGCATAGACAGATTGATTATTTACGATCCTTAGCAAGTCATCATTTATTGTTGGTAGTATTTTTTGAAAATACTGAATTGGATAATCTCACCAACTCACATGCAGCTAATGTTGAACAAGTGTATATAAAAACAATTGCTGAAAAGTTTGCTTTTGAAAAAAGGCTTATTGCAAAAGAATTGCAGAAATATGGAATCTTGTCTGTACTTACTTCTCCGCAAAAACTTACTGTGAATACTATCAACAAATATTTGGAACTAAAAACAAGACAGGCTCTATAACCCCTAACCCCTAAAGCGGAAGATGTACCGACTTCCTAAAGTGAATAAAAAAATGATGATAAACAAGGAAAACACTAATTTGAACAGTCTGTCAAATTCTTCCTCCCCTTCAGGGCACGGGGGTGTACTCTTCATCAATAAACCATTGCACTGGACATCTTTTGATGTGGTAAGAAAAATCCGCAATATAATTAAAATAAAAAAAGTTGGACATGCGGGTACGCTGGATCCTTTGGCCACAGGACTTTTGATTGTTTGTACAGGAAAATTCACAAAAAAAATTAATGAGTATATGGCGCAGGAAAAGGAATATACCGGCACATTTACCTTAGGTGCTGTAACGCCAACTTTTGATCTTGAGAGTGAACCTGAAAACTTTCGGCCCACTAATGAGATAACTGAAGAGATGCTTTATGAGACAGTAAAAAAATTCACAGGAGAAATTATGCAGGTGCCTCCGGTTCATTCTGCAATCAAGCAAAAAGGAAAGCCTGTTTACCTCCTCGCCCGCAAAGGTGTTGATGTTATTATGGAACCCCGGAAAATTAGTATTCATGAATTTGAGATAACCAATATTAGTCTTCCGGTAATTTCTTTTAAAGTGGTGTGTACAACGGGAACGTATATACGCAGTTTAGCGCACGATTTTGGAAAGGCCCTTGGGTGTGGCGCTTACCTTAGCAGCTTATGCCGCACACGAATCGGGAAGTTTACGTTGGAAGAAGCTTTGAGTATGGAGGAATTTGCCATTGAAGCTTTAAAGACTAAAACTTAAGTCGAAGTATTATCGAAACATGCACAAAAAGAGGATGGGAAAAAAGCTGATTTAATATCAAAATACTTGACTTCTAAAATTTTTAGGATTAGGTAAAATAAGCTCAATCTTCTACGGATATTGGTGATCGTCCTTGCGAGGAGCCGGATAAACTTTCAGCAATAATAAATCTTGCGGCGACGAAGCAATCTCCTTGGGTAACATCCCCATAAGATTGCCACTAAGTTTCGACAAAAATCCCAGACAACTTCTTACAATTACGTGTTGTTGTTCAATTCATCCCGTTATAGCAACAATTCTCTTTTGTATCAAATCATGCTAATTTGTTTTTTGCGCCAGTTGTTTATTTTCAAAAATATTAGCTTTGTTTCATCTCAATTCATTATTTTTTCAACTTTTTTACAGTTACATCATTCAACAAAATATGAGTACCAAAATCACTACGATCATTTTTGATTTAGGGGGTGTACTTATTGACTGGAATCCCCGTTATGTATACCGGCAGATTTTTGATACAGAAGAAAAGATTGATTGGTTCTTTGAAAACATATGCACAAATGAATGGAATGAACTTCAGGATGCCGGCAGATCATTGAAGGAGGCCACTGAAGAACTGATAACTAAATATCCTGAATATGAAAATGAAGTAAGAATCTATTATGACAGGTGGGAAGAAATGTTGGGTGGCCCCATTCCGGAAACGGTAGAAATTTTACATTCATTAAAGGAGACAAAAAAATATAAGATGTATGCACTTACTAACTGGAGTGCTGAAACATTTCCGGTTGCATTGCAACGGTATGATTTTCTCCAATGGTTTGACGGTATTGTAATGAGTGGTGAAGAAAAAACAAGAAAGCCTTTTCCTGAGATATATCAAACCCTTCTTAATCGTTTTGAAATTAATTCTTCCGAAGCTGTTTTTATAGATGATAGCCTTCGTAACATTAAGGGAGCAGAAGCTATAGGTATTGCCGGTATACATTTTCAATCGCCTCAACAATTATTACAGGATTTTAAACAACGTCATATTATAACGAAATCTGAGGGCTATGTCAATGATATAATATGAATAATATAAATCAAAATATAAATTGAAATGGACAAACTGTTACTTAGCAGGAATGTTTTTGGTAATCCTGCAAACCAGGGTAAAGTGCTTACAAAAGATGAAGCAGATACATTGCTAA
>JBDTYU010000074.1:0-6756 GCA_040005535.1 Ginsengibacter sp.
CTATCATAATCTTTGAATCAGCAAAGATAATTTGCAACAATCCGTGTTATGGATACAACTTATATTTGATACGTATACTTTTTTGATTGCAGAGTAACTGACCTTTGCATAAGAATAAAATGAACAACATGAAAAAAATAAAATTAGGAAGCCGGGGCCTTGAAGTTCCTGCCATTGGATTAGGATGTATGGGTATGACAAAAATTGCAGGCATGGATATTTATGGACAGGCAGATGAAGCCGAAGCCATTGCAACCATTCATCGCTCTTTGGAATTAGGCGGTAATTTTTTAGACACAGCAGATCTGTATGGCCCTCTTGAAAATGAAAGGCTGGTTGCAAAAGCAATAAAAGGCAACAGGGACAAATACATTATAGCTACAAAATTCGGTTATGAAATTGACGACAACGAACAATTGACCTGGCAAATAAACGGCAAAAAAGATTATGTAAAAAAAGCCGCTGAACGTTCTCTGAAAAACTTAGGCACAGATCATATTGATCTTTATTATTTACATCGTTTAGACCCTAACACACCTATAGAAGAAACTGTTGAAGCAATGGCAGAATTAGTGAAAGAAGGAAAAGTTGGTTATATCGGGTTATCAGAAGTGTCTTCTGAAACTATTAAAAAAGCAAATGCAATACATCCCTTAGCTGCGGTGCAAACAGAATATTCTTTATTTGAAAGAAGTGTTGAAGAAGATGGAATTTTAAATACACTTCATGAACTTGAAATTGGATTTGTTGCTTATTCCCCACTGGGACGTGGATTTCTTTCCGGAGATATTCAAAGCCCTGATGATTTTCCTGAGAATGATTTTAGAAAAAGCATTCCGAAATTTCAGGGTGAACAATTTTATAAGAACATTGAATTGGTGAATGAAATTAAAAAGCTTGCAGCAGAAAAAAGAATAACAATAATTCAATTAGCATTAGCCTGGGTAATTTCAAAAGGTATCCTACCAATTCCCGGAACAAAAAGAAGAAAGTACGTTGAACAAAATATTGAAGCAACAAACATTACACTAACTTCAAAAGAATTAGCAAAATTAGAAGCCATTATCCCTTTGGGTACAATAACAGGCGACCGTTATGATACACAAGGCATGAGTATGGTGAGTCTGTAAATAAATCATCATTCAAAAAATTAAAAGTGCAACCAGCAAACAATAAAATTCTAATTACCGGCGGTGCAAGTGGTATTGGGCTGGGACTTACCGAAAGATTTATTCAGGAAAACAATACCGTTATCATTTGTGGAAGACGTGAAGGTGCACTAAAAGAAGTTGCTGAAAAATTTCCTTCAGTGATTACTAAAGTATGCGATCTGTCAGTTGAAGCAGACCGTGTTGAACTGTATAATTGGGTTACCAAAAATCATAGTGATCTGAATGTATTGGTGAATAATGCAGGCATTCAAAATTGGATGAGTATTTCAGACAGCGACTTTTATCAAAAGGCAAACGAAGAAATTACAACGAATGTTTTAGCCCCTATTCATTTAACAACGCTGTTTACGAACTTGCAATCTTTACGCACTATTATCAATGTTACATCAGGATTAGCATTTATTCCACTTTCAAAAGTTCCTGTGTATTGTGCAACTAAAGCATTCATGCGTTCGTTCACACTTTCTTTGCGGCACAGCTTGAAATCAAAAAACATTGAAGTAATTGAAATGATACCACCAGCTTTAAATACAGATCTTGGGGCAAAAGGCATACACAACGAATATCCTGCTGTCAGCGATTTTGTAGAAGCCGTATTTCAACAAATGAAAGAAGAAAAAACAGAACTCACTTTTGGAACAAGCGAAGCAAGGGCGAAAGCAAACAACGAAGTAATAACTGAATATTTTAACAAAATGAACCCTGATTAATAGAAGCTCAAAAGGTTTCTTGATTTTTAAATACTGTTTCAATTAATATTATCAATACAACTATTCCAAACTTTAAATAATTTATGCTATGTCAAATGCTTCTAAAAATATTACAACAGTAGATAAAAATGAAGGTCAAAGCCTTTCAGTTGTTGGAGACTCTTACAGAATTATTATTTCCGGAGAACAGACTGGCGGAAACTATGCTGTTATTGATATGCTTGTTCCACCGGGTGGCGGACCGGGACCCCATGCGCATAAAGACATACAGGAAATGTTTTATGTAGCAGAAGGCGAAATAAATTTTAAAATGGAAGGTGGAAAATATAAAGCACAGAAAGGCTCTTTTGTTAATATCCCGTTAGGGGGCAAAGTTCATTCTTTTAAAAACACTACAAATAATATTGCTCATTTATTGTGTACGGTGGTTCCCGCCGGTTTGGATGCTTTTTTTAAAGAAATAGGAAAGCCAATTGATAAAGATATTTTTTTACCACCTCCTGTTTTAAGTATAGAAGATATGGAGAGATTAAAATTACTTGCTGAAAAATATGGACAGGAACTTTATCCGCCGGATTATTTAGATTGATGTTTTGCTTGCTTGTTAGCATTAGTATAAGATACAATCCCCACGGTTTTGCCAAATGCAAATCATAACGCAAATACATTTTGCAACTTGCAACGATGGAAGAAATAGAAATTCTTTTAATCCTATCTATCTTCCCAATTATAATAATATTTGTAAGGGTGATAGGGCTAAAGTTTTACTCCCATAAACGTAAAAACATTTTTTATGCTAAAGTCAATAACACCTGCCATGCCTCATTCACTTTTCCTTCACTGAGCAAAGCGGCCGCATACAAATGCAATTCTTTTTCCATTTCTTGCGGGTCTATAGAATAATATTGAAAAATATTTTTTAGTGTATCATCTTCAAATGCAGGATTTATAAATGGAAGTTCATAAACGTTGGCTAACCTGCCAAGATCATTTCCTTTAAGTATTTTACTGTTTTTAATTGAAGCAGGAAGGTTGTCAATACCAATTCCCTTAGCTGTATTTGGTTTCTCTACTTCAAATAAATTTTCCGCATTTATTCTTGCATACCAATTGTTGCCTAAGCGGGCAACAAGATCAAGTTTTCTTTGGTCAATCTTTCCATCTTTATCAAGAATATTTTCATTGATGTGCATCATCATCACTTCAGCAATAACCAGGTTACCGGCGCCAGCTTCTTTACCTAAAGATTTTATTTCAATTACTTTACATTCCATCTGCACGGGGCTTTCTTTCACCCGCGGTGGTTTTATAAGCAGTGAAGATTCTTTGGTAAAACCAGCTTTTATAAATTCATCTGTACGTTTTGGATATTCGCAACTGCTGAGGCTTACCTGCTGCACCATGTCATAGCTTACTATGTTTACAGCTACTTCGGGTATTTCGAGCAAGTTCTCTAATGTATGTTTTGTTGTATTATCTCTTCCTCTTCTTGAAGGTGAAAAAATAACTACAGGTGGATTAGTGCTGAATAAATTAAAAAAACTAAATGGACTCAAATTTACATTTCCTTCTGCATCAACTGTACTTGCAAAACATATAGGCCGCGGAGCAATCGCATGCTGCAAAAAATTTTGAGCATCCGGGATATTGATATCTTTTAGGAGAATGGACTTGTACATATTTTTCTTTCTGCTGTAATAAAAACTCTTAACTATTTTTTTACGCAAATGCGCAAAGAAATAAAGAAGCAAAGAAAACTGAAAGAAGTTTTTTTGTTTTGAGCATTGGATAAATAAAGTTGAAAAAATAAAATTATACTTCTGTACCCATTAGTGGTTTTTATGAAATTATATTTTTCTTAATGCAAATATTGAAAAATCGCTTTCATCTTTTACAATTGTGTTTTTTAATTTACCCAATCCTTCAATTTCCATTTCTACTTCATCACCTTCCTGCAACCATTGTTCTTTGTACTCCGGATTGTTAAACTTTCCCGTTCCGTTAAGCTCCAGGAAGCAGCCTGTGCCCACGGTTCCGCTACCAATAACATCTCCTGGATATAATTGAACACCATAGCTGCAACGCTCTATAATTTCTGCAAATGTCCAGTCCATATCTCCAAGATTACCTTCGCTCACCTGAACACCATTTACCCAACACTTCATATCCAGGTTATAAGCGTTCCCAACATGATTTTCTTTTGCAGGAATTTTATATTCTTCCAGTTCATCGGGTGTAACCAACATGGGGCCGATGACCGTAGCAAAATCTTTTCCTTTTGCCGGACCAAGATTCAGCTTCATCTCCTCCATTTGTAATTCACGTGCGCTCATATCATTCATTATCATATAGCCGCCAATATATTCATCTGCTTCGGAAGCTTTAATATTTTTTCCAGGCTTACTAATTACAATAGCTGCTTCCAACTCAAAATCAAGTTTATTAAAATGATCAGGCATACATACAACGTCACCTGGCCCCTGGATACTGTTATGATTTGTAAAATAAAAAACCGGGTACTGGTCGAATTCCGGTATCATATCCAGCTTGCGGTTACGCCTTGCGGAGAAAACATGCTGGCGGAAAGCATAAGCATCACGGCAACTTACGGGATGAGGAACCGGCGCAAGAATTTCAACGTCTTCAATACTGATGCCTGTAAATTTTTTGTTGCCCCCGACCAATGATTTATTTAATGAATGTGCAATTGGAAATATATCGTCCCAATAATTTAAAAACATCGTCATACTTACCGGCATATCAGGATGCAATTTGTCAGAGTCGTATAATATACCATCTACCAAAAAAGCTAATTGTGCATGATCTTCTTTTAAATAAGAAACTAATTTCATCAGTAAAATTTATTGATGTGCAAGATAATTATTTTAACAGCGAGATGTAGGATGTAATCTTTCACAAGAGATTATCTTACAAATTTTGATGATTTAATTTAATACAATTATTATTTTTTCCTATTTGGATTTATCTTTACAAAAGAAAAGTAGTGATATGAAATTTGATAAAATTCATAATAAAGGGCAGGCGCAAATTTTTAAAAACAGGTACTTTGAAAATTTTCTTACGAAAACACATCCTTTATTGATATGGAGTATTTATCTGCCGGTTATAATTTACCTGCCTTACGTGGCATCGATAAACTATACATTTTCAGGTGTTGGCATTACATTTATTTTCTTAGCAGGAGTCTTATTCTGGACATTTTTTGAATATATCATTCATCGTTTTGTTTTTCATTGGGTAACCGAAAACCCACGCACGAGAAGAATTGCGTATGTTATGCATGGAAATCATCATGAATTTCCCCGGGATCGCCAGCGCTTGTTTATGCCTGCTGTGCCAAGTCTTATTATTTCATCAATAATTTTCTTAATTATGTTTGTATTGATGAGCAACAATGCGCTTATATTTTTTCCGGGCTTTATTTTAGGATACCTGCTCTATGCAAGTATGCATTATGCCATACATGCGTGGCATCCTCCTTTTAAATGGTTGAAACCCATCTGGCGTAATCATCATCTGCATCATTATAAAAATGATGACTTGGGGTTTGGTGTCAGCTCACACATTTGGGATAAAGTTTTTGGCACATCTTTCGATTTAAGTAAGGAAACAGAGGACAAGGAAGCAGTGCGAAAACTCATGTTTTAAAAATAAATTTTAAATATTATCACGAAAATCTGTTCACTTTTTTACGAACAATCCTCATGGCGTAATGTAGCGCCAGCATTGTCTATTATAATCTCCGACCATGTAAATTTTGTCTGTATGATTAAATTTTAATGGCGTGTCGATATTTCTTTAAGTTTATTACTCCCCAAAAAGCAAGTATTAACTCTAATAGAAGCCCAATTAAAAAGTAAATTGATGGAAGTCCGTCTAATATCAAACTCAGCAATCTTCCTGATGCTAAGCCTCCCATAAAAACAATATTAGTCAATGTTGCTGTGATCCAAAATTTAGATTTTATTATTCCAATTAACCAGATCGCCGATATTCCCAGGTATAAGCCCATAATTGCTCTGAAAATATTTGTCAGGTTGATTGATTCTAATTTAATGCCAAACAGCTTCAATAAAATTATATTTGGACATAATCCATAAACTAAAGCAACCGGTATTATAAATGTGATAGAAATTATTAAGTGCAGATTTTTAATAACAGCATGCGATCTTTTTAAAAAGCTCATTTTTTTAGACTTGTACTTTGTGGTTTCTCTACTATGTCCATTCTTTAATATTTGTCAGTCTTAAAGCCGAAAAGCAAAATAAATTCTCTCCTGCATTTTTATCGTTAATTTCTATATGGTCATACAAGTTTGAAATAAAACATGAATTATTTATCAACTATCATCCGGGTCTGGCTCACTAAACTGTTTTTTTGTTTCAATCTTTTGTAACTGCCGGTTAATAATAAGGTCTGCTATTATTGAAGAAGAATTTGTATCCTTAAACGTTTTCAAAAGTTGTTTTAATTTTTCTTCATCTACATCTATTTTATAAAGCAGTTGCACCAAAGCATTGAAATCAGTACTTATCAATTCATTGATCAAAAAAATTAATTGTTCCCGTATTTCACCAGATGATTTTTCTTCAATAGAATTTGTGGCAACAATAATTTTATCAGGAATTGACCTATTACTTTCTTGATTTATCATTAAAACAAATGTATGTATTCCCGAAAAGTTGCACCACTATTTATTTAAACCCTTCCAATACTCCCAATCCAAATAAAGCAAAATCATATTTTACCGGATCATCATTATCAAATTTTCTAAGTTCATTTGTTAACTCGGTAGCAGCCTGCCAGTCAACCTGTTTTCTTTTCAATAAATTAAAATGCCTCGCAACCCTTGC
>JBDTYU010000075.1:0-3371 GCA_040005535.1 Ginsengibacter sp.
CAGGGTGGAACAATTTCAGAAGTATGGTTACAGGGCTTGATGTATTGCGACCCGGTAAAGAAATGCTTTTACGACCGGTTATAATAAATAAAGAAATTCAACCTCTTAAATTTGAAAGTCCTGTTGAAAAAAATTTTGAAACAGAAAAGATTTCAAAAGTAAGCCTGGCAAATGATGTAATTTTAGAAGACAAAAATGCCCAAATAAAACCTGATGAAACTAATAATGAAAATAATGCAAATGATGTGCTGCCCACAAATAAAAATTCCACAATAGAATCTGAAGATTCCGGTAAAATAACAGACAAATGAATTACAAAGAAGAAATACTTATTTCAGAAAAAAAATTAAGAAATAATACCATACTTTCTTTTACCATTTTTATATTATTACTTATTGCTTCTGTTTTTGTATGGCAAAAGTTTCGCCATCAGCCACAGGAAGCGGGCGCACTAAAACCTTTAAGAACTATCTTAAATTATAACGAAAATTTTTTTTCTAACTTTTTAACCGACAATCATCTCGCTAAAACTTTCCCTGTTTCAGCAGCAGTAAAAAAAGTGAGAGTGAATGGAGACTTGGGTATGAGTGATGATTTCGATCCCGCATCATGGAAATTGAAAGTGATTAGAAACGCGGGTGATACATTATTTATAACGTTAGATGAAGTGAAAGCATTACCCAAAACGGATATCGTTTTTGACTTTAAATGTATTGAAGGGTGGAGCCAGGTTACACATTGGGCAGGCGTAAAGTTCAGTGACTTTGCAGAGAAGTATAACCTTAACGCACAAACGCAGATGAAATATGTGAGCCTTATTACTCCTGACGAAGAATATTATGTAGGCATTGATATGGCAAGCATCATGCACCCTCAAACGTTGCTTTGTTATGAAATGAATGGCAAGCCGCTTCCTATGAACCAGGGATACCCGCTTCGTTTAATCATTCCCGTTAAATATGGCATCAAGCATTTGAAAAGAATTGGTACTATGTCTTTCAGTGATCAACGTCCGCCAGACTACTGGTATGAGCAAGGTTATGATTATTACTCTGGGCTGTAATTGAATTTGTCAGATCTGCTGTTAAAAAATTTTACTGCTTTATTTTAATTATTTTTTGCCGCCACGGTAAAATTTCGTTCCAATTTTGTCCATTTAATTTCAGGATAATTTTTTGAAAGTTGATTTTTTGATGGGTTTCTCACTTTAGAAACTTTCCCCTCTAAGACCATTTTATCATGTATTGTTTTCCAATCAGGAAGATAGTTCCCTTCTAGAATCCAATGGATATAGGATGCTTCGTTACACCAAAACGGCAATTTTTGCATAGCTTTTTTATGTGGTAAAGAGTTGCGAAACCGTTTCATACTTTCATTATCTTTCCATAAAGTTATTGTCCAAAAAGTAAGGCTTTTATCTATTAATTCCTTCCCTCCCAAAAAACCTTCTGTTTTTTTTAATTGCTTTACAGATGTTTCATTGGCAATTATAAATCCTGGCAAGTGTAAAAGCGATTTTACACGAAGCCTTGTTGCTGACATAAACATTGCTAATAATTTTTTTCCTGATAATAAAGTTCTTTAAAAAATTAAATATTATAAATATTTTTTGTACAGCATAAATTTAATTTTGAACAAATAAAAACCAATTCATTTTTAAAATGAAGTAATAAATTGCATAAACAAATTCTATGTTTATAATTGAATATTGCTAAACTAATAATTTATGTCTGCCTATATTATTGTTGATGTAAAAATTAATAATCCTGATGAATATGAAGGATATAAAAAACTTACACCTGCATCTATTGCAGCATACCAGGGCACCTTTATTGTTCGGGGTGGCTCAAGTGAAACATTAGAAGGAAATTGGAACCCGGGCCGGATAGTAGTATTGGAATTTCCAGATGTTGAACATGCAAAGCAATGGTGGAATTCTCCAGAATATGCGCCGGCTAAGCTTATAAGGCAAAACGCATCCTTTACCAGGATGATTCTTGTGGATGGGGTAAGTTTATAAAATTATTCTTTTACTTTTCGAACAATTCGCTGATTAATATTCTTACTACTTATTCCAAATCTTATTAGCAATTTTTAATGTTATTTTGCCTGCTTAAACATCAATCTCAATTCAATTATATAAGATGGCATTACTTGAAAAGAACCTTATAATAAAACAATCTACTTTACCAGGTGCGGGCAAAGGTTTATTTACAAAGAAGATAATTCCTAAAGGAACCCGGATTGCAGAATATAAAGGAAAAATCACGACGTGGAAAGAAGTTGACCATCTGGAGGGTTTAAATGCATACATTTTTTATATAAACCGAAATCATGTAATAGATGCTTCCAGGCATAAAAACTCTTTTGCACGATTCGTGAACGATGCTAAAGGTTCGAAAAAAGGTGAAAGATTAATTAATAATTGTAAATATGTCATCTACGGATTAAGGGTATTCCTTGAATCAAAAAAAGAGATTTCCGCTAATGAAGAAATCCTTGCGGCCTATGGTAAAGAATATTGGGATATCATCCGGTTAAACAAAAAAAATAAATAAAAAAGTATATAATTGAATAGAGGCAACTTATTAATATAAAATCCCGATTACATCATAGAAACAACACACTTGATATCTGCAGAGGAATTGAATCAACATATCAGAGGTTGTACTCTGAATAAAAGAGAGAGCCAAAAAAAAATCTACAACTCTTTCTACACTTATGGTATGTCCATATGCGACCGTTATACAAAACGAAAGGAAGATTCAATAGAGATTTTTAATGACAGTTTTCTTAAAATATTCAAAGAAATCCATCGTTATAAACCTTCTTATGCTGATGAGTTAAATTCATTTAAAGGTTGGCTTAGGAAAATTATGATTTATACAGCAATTGATCATTGCAGAAAATATAACAAGCATTATTTTACTGCTGATCCGGATACATCTCTCGCCTATTTCCCTGTAGAAGATAAAAATGCTTTTGACTTAATTTCTTATGATGAAATTCTTCGGGCTATCAGGGCTCTTTCACCAGCTTACCGCACTGTATTGAATTTATTCATTATTGACGGCTTTAGTCACGAAGAGATCGCAAACCAATTGGGAATTTCTGTAGGGACATCAAAATCCAATCTTTTCAAGGCAAGACAGCAATTACAAAAGATATTAAAGAACGATAATAAAATCTTAATAGCGAAAAATGTTGGATGAAGAAATAAATAAAAAAATAAAAGATGCGGCTGATCAGTATCATCCTCCATTTGATGAAAATGCGTGGGATAAAATGGAGCAGATGCTTAATCAACACCTTCCACAGAAAAAGGATAGGAAAAGATTTATTTATTTTCTTCCTCTACTCCTGTTAATAAC
>JBDTYU010000076.1:0-3180 GCA_040005535.1 Ginsengibacter sp.
TTATGTCAAGCGGCCCAATGCTTCCGTAACAACTTCCGGGCATGTTCACACAAATAATAAAATATTTTTCCGGGTCAAATAATTTTCCATCACCAACAAGCCCCGGCCACCATTCGGCTGCTTCACTATTTGCAGTTAGCGCATGAAATATCCATACCGCATTATCCTTTACATCATTAAGTGTTCCATAAGTATTATAAGCAAGATGATAGCCTTGTAATGTATGCCCTGATTCAAGCGTAAAGGGCTGATCGCATTTGAAAATGTTGTATGACAAATTTATTCGTTCGATATTAAAAAAAACACAAGTGAATAACTTTTATGGTTATTCACCTGTGCAGTATAGTGCCAGAGAAAAGTATTCTTTTATAATTAAGCAAAGCTTAACTAACAAGTTCTTTTGAAAAAACTTTATTAAATGCCTGTTCAATATCTGCTTTAATGTCTTCAATATGTTCAATACCCACGCTTATACGAACCTGGTTGGGAGCCACACCGGCGGCTTTTTGAGCTTCTTCATCCAATTGTTCATGTGTTGTAGAAGCAGGATGTATTGCCAACGTTTTTGCATCGCCGACATTTGCCAGATGACTTACTAATTTTAATGAATCGATAAATTTGCTCGCATTTTCTTTACCACCTTTTACACCAAAATTTAAGATACCACCAAAACCATTTGGAAGATATTCTTTTGCCAAAGCATTGTAAGGGCTGCTTTTTAATCCTGGATAATCTACAAATTCAACAAGGTCATGTTTCTCGAGCCATTGGGCAAGCTCGAGCGCATTATCAACATGTCGTTGTACACGAAGCGATAAAGTTTCTAAACCCTGTAATAATAAAAATGAATTAAACGGGCCTTGTGAAGATCCAAAATCACGAAGACCTTCCACTCTTGCACGAATTGCAAAAGCAATGTTTGGTAAACCGAGTGGATTTCCTTCACCAAATACATCCCAGAATTTTAATCCATGATAGCCTTCTGAAGGTTCAGTAAATTGTGGAAACTTCCCATTGCCCCAGTTATAATTTCCACCGTCAACAATAACTCCGCCGATTGTTGTACCATGTCCGCCAATCCATTTTGTGGCAGATTCAACAACTACATTGGCCCCATGTTCCAATGGGCGAAATAAATATCCTCCGGCCCCGAATGTATTATCAACAATCAAAGGCAGGTCGTACTCTTTTGCGAGATCTGCAAATTTTTTAAAGTCAGGAATATTTAATCTTGGGTTGCCAATTGTTTCTAAATAAATCGCTTTTGTATTTTTATCAATGTGCTTTACAAAACTTTCAACATCATCGCCGTCAGCAAAGCGGGCTTCAATTCCAAGTCGTTTAAATGCAACTTTAAATTGATTATAAGTACCTCCATACAGGTATGTAGTTGTTACGAAATTATCCCCTGCCTGCATAATATTATTCAGTGCTAAAAATTGAGATGCTTGCCCTGAAGCGGTTGCCAATGCGGCGACTCCCCCTTCAAGCGCTGCCATGCGTTGCTCAAATACATCTGTCGTCGGGTTCATTATTCTTGTGTAAATATTTCCAAATTCTTTCAGTCCGAATAAGTTAGCTGCATGCTCGGAATTATTAAAAGCATAAGAAGTAGTTTGGTAAATAGGAACCGCTCTTGATTTGGTTGTAGGGTCAATTTGTTGCCCCGCATGAAGTTGCAATGTTTCAAAATGTTGAGTGCTCATAAATTTTTTTTATAGATGAAAAATTATAGTTTGTTTTCCTGGGAATAAAAGGCAAAGCATTGAACGGGTAATATAAAATATAGGTTGCCTTACGGCATATTACGTCCGCACATAATAATATTTGTGGGTACAAAAGATTGAAGAATTATGTTGGCTGAGTTTTGCATTTTTAATTACCCCACAAATATAGTAGGCTTTTATTTATATTATCAAATCTTTTTTTTAAATAACCTTACAAGATGATAAGGTATTATGTTTTTACAGAGATATAAAATTAAAGACTATATTTTTCAAAAAAAGTATAAATAGGTTTACAATAAGTTAATAATTTGATTTCATTAAGGTTATAGTGTAGTTGTTGCTTTGTAAAACCTCTAAAAGCATGAAATATAGTTTAATATTATTTTTCTCGGTATCTTTTTTAGCCAGCACTTCCCAACTATCATCAAAAACCCAAAATGTTTTTATAGTAACTATTGATGGTATAAGATGGCAGGAAGTTTTTGAAGGCGCTGACCCTGTCATTATTAATAATAGCCACTATAATTCTGATGTTGATTTAGCTAAATTGATGTATTTAGATTCTGCTTCCGAACAAAGCCGGAGGAAGCTGCTTCCGTTTTTTTGGAATGTAATTCAACATCAGGGACAATTGTATGGAAACAGGTTGTATAAAAATAAAGTCAATGTTTCCAATAGCTATAAATTTTCATACCCTGGTTACAATGAAATATTCACCGGTTACGCTGATATTTATATAAGCTCAAATGATGAAAAAAATAACCTGAATATTAATGTTCTTGAATATCTAAACTCTTTTGATGAATTTAAAAACAGGGTAGTTGCATTTACATCCTGGGATGTTTTTCCCTATATCCTCAATAAAACCAGAAGCGGATTGTCTATAAATAGTGGATATGATTCTTTAGAAGAAAATGGAAATTTTGATTTACATGTATTTAATAAAGCGCAGGAAAATCTAATAGAAGAAAAAACAAGTACACGGCTGGATGTTCTCACATTTATTGCTGCTACTGAGTATATAAAAGTTCATAAACCTAAAGTTGTATTTATCGGGTTGGGCCAATGCGATGAAGATGCGCATGGGAAGCATTATGATAAATACCTTCAGCATCTTAATGATGCCGATAAAATGATTCAGCAACTTTGGTATTACATTCAATCAACCGCAGAATATAAAAATAAAACTACGCTGATTATAACAACCGATCATGGCAGGGGTAAGCGAAACAAGAAATGGACCGAACATGATGTTTTGGTTAATGGTTCCGGCGATGCCTGGCTGGCTGTTCTTGGTCCGGACACTAATGCAGACGGAGAAATGCAATTGTCTCAGCAACTATATCAAAAACAAATTGCCTCAACCATTGCAAAATTTCTGGGATATGATTTTACGGCCAATCATCCTGTAGCAAAAGCGATTGATTTTAAAAAATCTGTTGATTAAAAAGTA
>JBDTYU010000077.1:0-8645 GCA_040005535.1 Ginsengibacter sp.
TTGACCTCTATAATAAAGGACTTATTTATCGCGGCGCAAGAATGATCAACTGGGATCCTGCTGCAAAAACAGCATTGAGTGATGAAGAAGTGGAATATAAAGAGGTGACGGGAAAGTTGTATTATATAAAATATAAAATAGCGGCCTCCTCCGACTCCTCCAGAGGAGGAGAGGCCAATGCCACAATGCCGTCCTCTGAAAGAGCAGAGTTTTCAACAAACAGTACTAATCTTATTGCCTCCTCCACTGGAGGAGGCAAGGAGGATGCCATCATTATTGCTACACAACGCCCTGAAACTATTATGGGTGATACAGCAGTATGCGCCAATCCTAACGATGACCGGTACACGCAGTTGCGAGGCAGAAAAGTAATAGTTCCTTTGATTGATAAAGAAGTGCCGGTAATTTTTGATGAATATGTTGACAAAGATTTTGGTACGGGTATTTTAAAGATTACACCGGCACATGACATTCATGACTTTAATATCGGGTTGAAATACAACCTCCCGGTTATTGATACTTTAAATGAAGATGGCACTATAAGTGAAGCCGCACAAATTTACATTGGAGAAGATCGTTTCGTTGCCCGCAAAAAAATTGTTGACGAGCTGAGGACAAAAGGATTGCTTGTAAAAGAAGAAGAATACATTACACGACTTGGTTACAGCCAGCGTACTAACGTGGTAGCAGAGCCGAAGATTTCCACGCAATGGTTTGTGAAGATGAAAGAACTTGCAGGCCCCGCATTGGAAGCAGTTGCTTCAGGCAAAGTTACTATTCACCCCGGTGAAAAATTTGCCGCAACCTACAAGTACTGGCTGGAGAATATTAAAGACTGGTGCATCAGCCGGCAGCTCTGGTGGGGCCAGCAAATACCCGCCTGGTATGATGAAGAAGGAAATGTTTTTGTTGCAGAAACTAAAGAGGAAGCACTTGAACAATTCAAAATTCAAAATTTAAAATTCAAAACTCAAAATTTAAGACAGGATGAAGATGTGCTTGACACCTGGTTCTCTTCCTGGCTTTGGCCTATGGAAGTTTTTAAAGGAATTACACAACCGGGTAATGAACAAATAAATTATTATTATCCTGTTTCAGTTCTTGTTACAGGACAAGACATCATTTTTTTCTGGGTTGCCAGGATGATCATGGCGGGAATGGATTACATGAAAGAAAAACCTTTCAGCGATGTTTATTTTACCGGCATGGTACGTGACACGCAGGGAAGAAAAATGAGTAAGAGCCTTGGCAATAGTCCCGATCTTTTGCAACTGATACATGAGTATGGGGCAGATGCAGTTCGTTTTGGAATTATGATTTCATCACCGGCAGGTAACGACCTTTTATTTGATGAAGCAAGTCTTGAACAGGGAAAGCATTTCAATAATAAACTTTGGAATGCATTAAAGCTACTAAAAATGTGGTCTCTTCAACATACTAAGGATGATAATGAAGAAGTGGAAAATAAGAAGTTGTCACCCGATAGCTATCGGGTTAATGGTAATCAATTATCGGTTAAAAACAATTCCAGCCATTTTGCAATTGACTGGTTTAAAAATCGTTTGAACGCAGTAAGATTAGAAGTTGAATCTTTAATGAGGCAGTTTAAATTGAGCGAAGCATTAAAGACAATTTATTCTCTTATATGGGACGATTTCTGCAGTTGGTTTCTTGAATGGATTAAGCCTGAATATGGCCACCCCATTGATAAAGGAATATATAATGCAGCAGTTTCTTTTTTTGAAGAGGTGCTTCAGATTTTACATCCTTTCATGCCCTTTATTACGGAAGAAATTTATCATCTTTTAAAAGAAAGAAATGATGACCTTATTGTAAAACAATTTTCAGTTATTACACCACCTAATGAAGAAATTTTACAGCTTGGCAACAAGCTAAAAGAATTGATAACTGCCATACGTGATGCAAGAAATAAAAATAGTATAAGGCAAAAAGATACTATTAAATTATTTATTGAAACAGAGTTTGAAGAATCTTATAAATCAATTCAAAATATTTTTTGCAAACAGGCAAATGCTGAGAGCATTGAATTCACCCCGCAGCCTGCAGCTTCTTCTATTACAATAGTTGTAGGTAAAGAAAAATTATATATTGAAACCACCATTGAAGTTGATGTTACTGCTCAAAAAGAAAAATTGCTAAAGGATCTTGATTATCTTAAAGGTTTCCTAAATACCATTGATAGAAAATTAAGTAATGATAGATTTGTACAAAATGCAAAAGCCGAAGTAATCGAGATGGAACGCAAAAAGAAAGCGGATGCAGAATCAAAGATCCGGGCGATTGAGCAAAGTATTTCTTCTTTGAATTAAAAAAAGCATTTTATACAATAGTGCTATAAAAAAAAGTACTTATGAAATCATCTATATCGTTTCTTTTTATCTTCCTGTTTGGCAGTGCTGCATTTATAGCTGCAGCACAAAAACCTGTAATTACTAAAGTTGCAAAATTTAGGCCCCCGGCTGTGAAAACTTTCCTTGGCAACAATACTAACGGTGCTGCCATTACAATAGAAGAGGCAGCACAATTGATTGCGTTCCCTTTAAAAATTTCCGATACAAAAAAAAATAATTATAAAATAGATTCTTATCAATTTCTATATAAAAGAAAAAGCCTGATACAGGATGAAGAAACCGGGAAGAAACAAAATACATTTACCACTGTTGCAGATATTTTCAGAGCTACTCCTTTGCCTAAAATCTGGATTGAAAATTTGAAAGGTGGTTTTCAAAAAGATGAAGAGCTTTATTTTTTTGACATCGTTGTAAAAGATAATACCGGTAGAAAGTTTTTTGCACCTAACCTGAAAATAACCATACAGTAATGCTCTCTATAAAAATTGCAGACATTATTGACCTGCCTGTTATTCATGATCTTGCACACAGGATATGGCCGGTTGCATTTGCTAATATTTTATCTCCTGAACAGTTGAAATATATGCTTGAGAAAATGTATTCTCCTGATTCACTGCAAAATCAGTTTGTTGTTTCACAGCATAATTTTATTCTTGTTTTTGATGAACAAATTCCTGTGGGATTTGCTTCATTTTCTCCCAAAGAAAAAAATAGCGACATTTATCGTCTTCATAAAATTTATATATTACCTCAGCAACAAGGAAGTGGCACGGGAAAACTGCTATTAACCCATATAATCAATTCTATCAAAACATCAGGTGCCTCCTCGCTTGAACTGAATGTTAACCGCCGTAATATAGCCCGGTTATTTTATGAAAAACAAGGTTTTGCAATTACCGGCGAAGAAGATATTGATATTGGTCATGGTTATTTTATGAACGATTATGTAATGGAATTAGCTTTCAATTAAATTGATTATTTCCATTTATTTAATAATACTGCCCGTTTACTAAGAGGCAACAACCAGTTATTTAATACGCTGCGAAGCAAAATGAATAGGAAGTACATTGATATTATTTTTATCGTTTATTTTTTGGTTTTAAATGCGTTATAAAATATTTCCAGTTGCATTATGATTATGAGAAAACGAATTATTCTGCTTTTGCTGATAGGTTGTTTCACTGCAAAGATTTTTGCGCAGGATAAATTTGTTGACAGTCTCTTTGACTGGATAAACAAGCATCCGAAAATAGATTCGCAATATATTCAAACCCTGCATAGAATAAGTTATCGCCTCAGCGAAAAAGATGTAAAAAGATCTTTCTATTATTACGGAAAAGTATCGTCGCTAAGTGATAGTCTCAATTTTACGTTTGGCAAATCACTGGCGCAAATAAATCTTGGTATTCTATTATACAATTCAGCAAACTTCAATGCGAGTAATAATGCTTATTTCAAGGCTATCGATTATGCAGAGGCATGTGGTGCATTAAGATTGAAAGCAGTATCACTTAACAATACAGGTGATAATTTTAAATCTTTAAGAAATTTTGACAAATGCCGGCAATACACAAAAGAAGCTATCGGGATCAATACACAATTAAAAGCCTGGCGGGGCGTAGCTATTAATTACGAATTATTGCATCAATGCGACCTGGAAGAGAAGCTATACACCAATTCAAAAAATAATTTAATAAGGGGGATGCCTTTCGCATTGATGGCCAATGAAAGTTATATTTTTTCTCAATTTTATTTAGGCTTTGGCAAATTGCATGCAATAGATAACCATACTGATTCAGCAAGGTACTATTTTAGGAAAGCTATGGACTATGCAAGGTTAGATGGGGATCTCAGGAATGAATACCAGGTTTATCTTGCAGAATCAAAATATTTAAAAGATTTAACCTTAGATAGCAAGTTATTATTACTGGATAGTGCGCTAAACCTTGCAAAGCAAACCCAGTATTATGAAGGAATTTCAAATGCTGCAGAACAACTATCGTTAATTTATGATGAGAAGAAAGATAAAGACTCATCCCTGATCTATTATCGTGTTTACCGCAAAGCTTTCGATTCATTATTTTCTGAAAACCACAGCGTAATTATCAATGAATCAGAATGGGTATTAAAGAGAAAAGAAATGGAGAACAGAAATTTGCAGCAACTTTCTCAATTGCAAAAAAGAGAAATTATTTTTAAAAATGCTTTGTTACTGGCGGCTTTAATTTTTCTGATTCTAACATTTATAATCGCATTTTTCGTTAATAAATCTATACAATCAAAAAAGAAAAGAACAGAGGATTCTTTCAAACAAAAAATTGCAGAATCACAAATACAATCACTGCGTGCGCAAATGAATCCTCATTTTATTTTTAACTGCCTTAACAGTATTGAAAATTTTATGATGCAAAATGAAAAGAGAAAAGCCAGCGATTATTTGCATAAATTTTCATTGCTTATAAGAACAATATTAGAAAGCAGCCGTAATGAACTTACCACAATACCATTGGATATGGAAGCATTAAAATTATATGTTGAGCTTGAGCAGATGCGGTTTAATAATAAATTTTGTTACAAAGAAAACATAGACCCGCGATTGATTACAGGAGATTACAATGTTCCTTCGTTGTTAATACAACCTTATGTTGAAAATGCAATAGCGCACGGGATAGCGCACAGTGACAGAGCCGATCTAAAATTAAAGGTGTCTGCCATATTGGAAAATGATTATATAAAATATGTAATTGAAGATAACGGAATAGGCAGAAATCAATCTGCAGATTATAATAAATTAAACAAACTTCACCACAAAAGTTTGGGATTACAAATTACCCGGGACAGGATACACTTATTTAACCGCGAGCAAAATTTCGATGAATATATAAAAATTATTGACTTATATAATTCTGATAATAAGCCTGCCGGCACCAGGGTTGAAGTAAAAATAAAAGCAGCATGAATGGAAAAAATAAAAGCTATTTTAATAGATGATGAATTAAACAGCCTGCAAAACCTGCAGCAAAAACTGGAAGGATTCTGCCCAGATATAAATATTATTGCCATTTCTCAAAGGCCGGAAGAAGGAATATTACTAATAAAACAACACCAGCCTGATGTAATTTTCCTTGACATTGAAATGCCCCGGATGAGCGGCTTTCGGATGCTCGAAGAACTGGGCGAATATGATTTTGATATTATTTTTACTACCGCTTACAACCACTATTCAATAGATGCCATTCGTATAAGTGCCTTTGATTATTTAGTAAAACCTATTGGTATTGAAGACCTTCAGCAGGCTGTTGAGCGGCTGCATAAAACACGCAGTAAACAAACAAAAGAAAAAATAGATATTCTAAAAAAATCTTTAAGTGATAACAGGAACCAGGAAGATAAAATTGCTATTTCAACTTCAGAAGGAATAGAATTTATCCCGATAAAAAATATACTCCACATAGAATCAAAATCCAATTACAGTAAAATTTATCTGCCGGAAAATAAGACCATCATCGTTACAAAAATTCTAAAAGATTTTGAGGAAATGCTTCTTCCTTATAATTTTTACCGTGTACACAATTCTCACCTCATCAATCTCAATTACATAAAAAAATATATTCGCAGCGAAGGCGGCCATGTGATGTTGCAGGATGGCACTCTTATAGATATTTCACGCCGTAAAAAAGAAGAATTTTTAAAAATGATTGGGGGATGATGCCAAATAAATAATTGGCAATTAAGAACCAATATCTGATGATACCTAATAAACCAACTGATGTGTTTGTTTTATAATTCCCATTACAAATATACTTTGTACATGTCCTACGTTTTCTATTTCGCTTAATTTATTTACATGAAAATCATAATAAGCATTCATATCCTCACACACCACTTTTAGCATAAAGTCAAACTCACCTGAAATGCTGAAACATTCTATCACTTCATTTAAATCCTGGATTGTTTTTATAAATTTTACGCCTGCATTTTTGCCATGCTGTTTTAAAGAAACATAGCAAATCACTATTAATCCTTTTTTTACTTTCTCATGATTTACCAGCGTAGCATATTGTGTTATTACCCCGCACTCTTCCATGCGTTTTATTCTTTCATGCACCGGCGTTGTGCTCAGGTGTACTTTGCCGGATATTTCCTTTATCGTTATCCTTGCATTTTCCTGTAACAATTTGAGAATCGCCAAATCTTTGTTATCCGGAGAAAAATTATCAATAGCTGAATTTTCTTTTTGCTGATGCTTTTGAATACTCATATTATTATTTATTCTAAAAATTTGAAATTAAATACAATTCTATTCTAAAGTTAGATATAAACTTAGAATTTTATTCTAAAATTACTACATTTGCTTTTTTAAATAATCAAACAATTACAATGTCAACAATTACAAAAAATGCAATCGACTTCAACCTTAAAAATAAGGTTAAAGACATGAGCCTTGCTTCCTGGGGACGTAAAGAAATTAAGTTAGCCGAAGCTGAAATGCCTGGCCTTATGGCCCTTAGAGAAGAATTTAGCAAACAAAAACCTCTGAAAGGTGCAAGAATTGCGGGCTGCCTGCACATGACCATACAAACTGCTGTACTTATTGAAACTTTAACTGAGTTGGGTGCAGAAGTAAAATGGAGTTCATGTAATATTTTTTCAACACAGGATCAGGCTGCTGCTGCAATAGCTGCAGAAGGCATTGGTGTTTTTGCCTGGAAAGGTCAAACAAACGAAGAAAGTGACTGGTGTATTGAACAAACATTATTTTTTGGAGGTGCAGACCGTCCTTTAAATATGATACTCGATGATGGTGGTGATTTAACCAATATGGTTTTTGACAAATATCCCGAACTCATTCAACATTTAAAAGGCTTATCAGAAGAAACTACAACAGGTGTACACAGGTTATATGAAAGAATGGAAAAAGGTACGCTACCTGTTCCTGCAATAAATATCAATGATTCAGTTACCAAATCTAAATTTGATAACAAATATGGCTGTAAAGAAAGTTTGGTTGATGCTATAAGAAGAGCAACAGATATTATGATGGCGGGTAAGGTTGCGGTGGTAGGTGGTTATGGAGATGTAGGTAAAGGTTCGGCTGCAAGTTTACGTGGTGCAGGTGCAAGAGTAATTGTTACAGAGATTGATCCTATCTGCGCTTTACAAGCTGCAATGGATGGTTTTGAAGTAAAGAAGATGATTGATGCAGTAAAAGAAGCTGATATTATTGTTACTGCTTCAGGTTGCCGCGATTTGATAAGAAAAGAACATTTTCTTGCAATGAAAGATAAAGCCATTGTTTGCAACATCGGGCACTTTGATATTGAAATAGACATTGCATGGCTTAACAGTAATTACGGCAATACAAAAGATACGATTAAGCCACAGGTTGATAAATATACTATTGATGGTAAAGATATTATTGTATTGGCAGAAGGGCGTTTGGTTAATTTAGGATGCGCAACAGGCCATCCAAGTTTTGTAATGAGTAATTCATTTACTAACCAGGTTCTTGCACAGCTTGAATTATGGTTGCGTGCTGATAAGTATGAAAACAAAGTGTATGTTCTTCCAAAGCATCTTGATGAAAAAGTTGCCCGGCTTCATTTGAAGAAAATAAGTGTTGTTCTGGAAGAGCTTACCACAGAACAAAGTGAATATTTAGGAATTCCTAAAGAGGGACCGTATAAGCCCGAATTGTATAGGTACTAAATTATTATATACCTGGAAAATATAAAGAATGAAATTTTTTAATTTTCTTTTTCTAGATTTGTTCAAACTTGATGCCCGTTGTGGAACAGTTACCCCGAATAATAATGAATAATACTTATTGGGATAAAAATAACAGTACAATTTCAGATGAATAAGATAAAAGACTGAACTTTCGGCAGTAAAACAAAGAAGGTATAAAATTTGCTTAAGTAACGAATTAAACATTAAAATAAATAGAAATGAGAACAGGAAGACCAAGAGAAAGAGCCATAACGTTAAGAGATGGCTTTTATATTGAAATCTATAATTCAGCAGATACGAAAGGGCTTAAACTACGAAGTGAGACAGAAGCAGCAATGGAAATTACTGCAAAGCAATATTCAAGGTTTAAGAAAGTAGTTATTCTTGGAGAATATAAAAATGGAGTAAAGCGTGTAGAAGTAAGCGCCTAGGCGTATTATATTTTCATTTAGCTTTTTACTAACGCTGTATTTAATTTATATAGTAACGCTTTAAATGCACACTATAAAAAAATTAACCCACCTTGATAAGGGTGGGTTTTTT
>JBDTYU010000078.1:0-13850 GCA_040005535.1 Ginsengibacter sp.
TTGCGAAGAGTTAAATTAGCTTTATCAGTTTTTTTTAACAGGCGGCGAAGTTACAGATTTTTTTTTGTTAAGTCACTTTAAACCCAATGTTGAGCCATATCTCAAAGCAGTTATGATATTATTTAAACATTCCAAAGATTTGCAATCTTATCTAAACAATCCAAAACACAAAAAGGTAATTACCGGTTTTGTGCCAACTATGGGTGCTTTGCATGAAGGCCATTTATCGCTTATTGCCGAAAGCCTGTTAAAAACTGATATCACTGTTTGCAGCATTTTCGTAAATCCGATACAGTTTAATAACATCGATGATTTCAAGAAATATCCTTTAACTATTGAGAAAGATATTTTATTACTTGAAGAAAGCGGTTGTGATATATTATTTATGCCTTATGAAAACGAAATATACCCAGATGCAGCTTCTAAAATCAAACATTTTGAACTTGGCTATCTTGAAAGAATTTTGGAAGGAAAATACAGGCCCGGGCATTTCCAGGGAGTATGTCTCGTAGTCGAAAAATTACTTACTATTATTAATCCATCTGTTTTGTTTCTCGGCCAAAAAGATTACCAGCAATGCCTTGTAATAAAAAAGCTCATTGGTATTATGAATATGGATATCGAAATAATTATTTGCCCCATTCTTCGTGAGATAAATGGACTTGCTATGAGCAGTCGTAATTTAAGGTTAAATGACAAAGAAAAAAATATCGCATCGCAATTATACAAAGCATTAAAAAAAATAAAAAAGAATCTCGCTCAGGATAATTTTTCATATTTAAAAAAAGAAGCGGGCGCTCAGCTTGAGCGATCCGGCTTTAAAATAGACTATCTTGAAATGGCTAAGAGCGCTAATCTTGAAATTGCTGAAGACTGTAATATGCATGAGAAATATATTGTTTTAATCGCCGCATTTTTAAACGATGTAAGATTAATAGATAACCTTGACGTAACAGGTCAATGTTAAATCTCTTTATTATCTTGTAGCGCTATATATGAAAAAAAAGATTGCAGCTGTTTTTAAATACCTTATTTTCCTTGGCATTGGAATTTTTTTAATATGGTGGCAATCAAGTAAAATGACACCTGTACAAAGAGTACAGTTTCGTGATTCATTACAACATGCCAATTATATTTTAATAATCCCAATAATTATAATTGCAATTTTCAGTCATATCACCAGAGCTTTAAGATGGAAAATTATGCTGGAGCATATGGGTTACCATCCTGCTACATCCAATACTTTTTATGCCACCATGTGTGGTTATTTTGCGAACACATTTATTCCACGGGCAGGTGAAATTTTAAAATGCACTCTGCTTGCCCGGTATGAAAAAATTCCTGTGAATAAACTTATAGGAACTATTTTGGTAGAACGTTTTTTTGACCTTTTTTGCTATTTTTTAATCATTGTTTTCACCATTTGTATCCAACTAAATACTGTAAGTGATTTTATAAAGAAAAAAGTTTTGCTTATATCAAATAAGCACGAGATGTTCGACTCCTGGATAATATTGCTTGTGCTTTTACTTGTCGGATTTTTCATTATAATATTTGCAAAATGGGTTTTAAAAAAATATCCTGAGCACCGGCATATTATTAAGCTTAAAGGCTTTCATATAGGTTTGAAAGAAGGGTTTATTTCAATACTCCGTTTAAAAAAAAGGAAGTTGTTTCTTTTGTACACTTTATTTATATGGACTTTTTATTTACTCCAGATATATATAGGCTTTTTTGCGCTTTCTGCTACCACAGGTCTTGGGCTGAAAGCTGCTTTGAGCGTACTTACTCTTGTAACACTCTCCATGATAGTAGCGCCTGGCGGTATT
Organism: Ginsengibacter sp.; assembly: GCA_040005535.1. GTDB lineage: Bacteria > Bacteroidota > Bacteroidia > Chitinophagales > Chitinophagaceae > Ginsengibacter. The sequence continues at coordinate 1,830 of JBDTYU010000078.1, forward strand.
GGGGCTTTTCCTGTTGCTATACAACAGGTGTTACTTATTTATTCGATAGATAACATATCTTTTGGATGGCTTATGTGGAGCGTTTCTACAATTATTATCATTGTTGCAGGACTTATAAGTTTTGGATTATTAATTTATAATAATAGAAAAAGCGATGAAGCAAAGCAGTAAAATTAATGAGCGAATTTTTTCATCTCAACAGTTACAGGCGCAATTAAAATGGTGGAGGCTCATTAATAAAACAATCGCTTTCACTAATGGTGTTTTTGATATCCTCCATGAGGGACATATTAAAGTATTATCTCAATCCGCATCATTTGCAGATGTCCTGATAGTTGGCGTAAATAGTGATGCTTCAGTAAAAAGATTGAAAGGAAACAACAGGCCGGTCAATAATCAGCAATCCCGTTCATTGATTCTGGCTGCATTGTTAATGGTTGATGCCGTTATTATTTTTAATGAAGATACTCCGCTTGAACTTATAAAAAGTATAATGCCTGATGTATTAATTAAAGGTGGTGATTATAATTCCAGCACAATTGCAGGCGCAAAGGAAGTCATTGACAATGGTGGTAAAATAGAAATTATTCCTTTGGAAGATGGTTTTTCAACAACAGGCATTATTGAGAAAATGAAGAAAATTTAGATAGTAACGGTTATGGATAAACGCAAAATAATTGTAAGGGATATAAGCTGGCTCGCATTTAACGGAAGAGTGCTCCAGGAAGCGGGTGATGAAACAGTGCCCTTACGGGAAAGAATTCGTTTTCTTGGAATCTTCTCCAGTAATCTTGACGAATTTTTCAGGGTACGTGTAGCCACTTTAAGACGCATGATAGAATTTGGCAATAAGGCAAATATGCACATGGAACAAACCCCTGAAAAAATTCTGGAAGATATTAATGTACAGGTTACCAACCAGCAAAACCAGTTTAACCGTACGTGGGCAAATATTCTCACTGAACTCAAGAACCAAAAAATATTTTTAGTTACGGAAACACAGATCAACCGGGAACAACAGAAGTTTGTGCTCTCTTATTTTAATGATAATGTAAGAAGTAATATTGTACCATTGATGATTGAAAGCATACAGACTTTCCCAACGCTTAATGATAAATCAATTTACCTTGCCTGTAAGCTGTCTGCAAAAGATGGAAACATACCACAGCGCTTTGCTTTAGTTTCTGTTCCTGCACGGTTGTCAAGATTTGTAACACTACCTTCAACTGAGCATGGCAGTTACATTATTTTGCTGGAAGATATTATTCGCTTTTGCCTTCCTAATATTTTTTCATATTTTGGTTATGATACCTTTTCATCCAACATTATAAAAGTAACAAGAGATGCGGAAATAGATATAGATAATGATGTATCCACATCGCTTATACAAAAAATTGAGAAAGGATTAAGGAACCGGAAGAAAGGTAAACCGGTACGTTTCATTTTCGATAAGGATATTGATAATCTACTTTTGAATTTTCTGATTAAAAGAGTGGGTTTATCTGACAAAGACAATATCCAATCCAGTGGACGAATTCATAATTTCAAAGATTTTATAAACTTTCCAGACGCTGTATTTGAAAAGAAAAATCCCAGGAAAAAGCCTTTTATTCATCCTTTGTTCCAAAACGCTAACAGTGTTACGAATGTGGTTTTAGAAAGGGACGTTCTTCTCAATTTTCCATATCATTCATTTGATTCTGTTATTGACTTACTTCGTGAAGCAGCCATTGCACCAGATGTGGTAAGCATTAAAGTAACATGTTACCGGTTGGCATCCGGCTCTAATATTATCAATGCTCTCACGAATGCAGTTAGAAATGGAAAGTCGGTTACAGTAATTCTTGAGCTAAGAGCAAGGTTTGATGAGGAAGCGAATCTTGAATGGAAAGAACGGCTTGAAGAAGCAGGGGTAAAAGTATTCATTGGTGCACCCAATTTGAAAGTGCATGCAAAACTCTGTCTTATAAAAAAAAGGATCAATAACCACACGATTCATTATGGTTTTGTGAGTACCGGAAATCTTAATGAAAAAACTGCGGGTTTATATGGGGATCATTGTCTTTTAACCAGCGATAGAAATATTATGGCGGATGTAAACCGGATGTTTACTTACCTGGAGAATCCAAAAAGCACCCAGCCACTTAAAGTTTGTAAAAAATTAATGGTAAGCCCTGTTACTATGCGGAAACAGCTCCACTTGCTTATTGATAAAGAAATTAAAAGCGCACGCGAAGGAAGATATTCTTCTGTCATTTTAAAATTAAATTCCATCAGTGATGAAGAACTCATATTAAAATTGTACAATGCGGCAAGAGCAGGTGTAAAGCTGAAATTAATCATAAGAGGTATCTGTTGCATGTTTACAGAAAATAAAAAGTTTGTAAAAAAAGTAAAGGCAATCAGCATTGTAGATGAATATCTGGAGCATGCAAGGGTGATAATCTTTAATCACGATGGAAAAGAAAAAGTTTTTATTTCATCTGCAGACTGGATGGTGCGAAATATTGATCACCGCATAGAAGCGGCGTGCCCCATACTTGATAAAGAAATTCAGCAGGAATTAAGAGATATACTTAACATACAGTTGAGCGATAATGTGAAAGCGAGAATTCTTGACAATGAACTCTCTAATGTGTATGTAGAAAACGGCAGCACAAAAAGAATACGTTCGCAAATTGAAACATACAATTATCTTTTAAAGAAAAAGTATACTCTTAGTGAAACTGGCAGCAATTGATATTGGAAGCAACGCAGTACGGCTGCTTATTTCAGAAGTAAGTGTTGATGCCAATAAAAAGTCTTCATTTAATAAGATATCCCTGGTAAGAGTGCCTTTGCGGCTGGGATTTGACGTATTTGAAACCGGTGAAATTTCTGCACACAAAAGTGAACTGCTGATGCATACTATGAAAGCATACATCAATTTATTGCTTGCCTACGAAGTGAAATACGTGAAAGCAATCGCTACATCTGCAATGCGTGAGGCAGTCAATACATCAGAGATTATAGGGATGGTGAAAATTGAAACAGGAATTGAAATCGAAGTTATTTCAGGCAGTGATGAAGCATCTTTTATTTATGAAAATCATGTGGCTGAAAATTTAGACAATGAACATTCTTATTTGTACATTGATGTAGGCGGAGGAAGTACTGAGCTTACGTTTTTAAGTAATGGCAAACTTATTTTTAAAGATTCTTTTGATATAGGAACCATAAGACTTCTTAAAAATAAAGTTACTGATGAAGCATGGGATGAAATGAAAGACAATATAAAAAATAAAACAAAGGGCCACAAAGAAGTAATTGCAATTGGATCAGGGGGCAATATCAATAAAATTTATTCACTTAGTAAACGTAAAGATACCAAGCCACTGCCACTTGAATTGCTTCGGGATTTTTATAAAGAACTAAGCAATGTTTCTCTTGAAGACCGGATACATATTTATAACCTTCGTGAAGACAGAGCTGATGTGATAGTACCTGCACTGCAGATTTATGTAAACGTTATGAGGTGGGCAGGGGCCTCAGAAATTTATGTTCCAAAAATAGGTCTTGCTGATGGACTCATACAGCATTTATGGGAAGAAGTAAAAGACAAAGCAGCAACAGAAAACAAGCAATAGGCAATTCAACAATAAACCAATTTGAATCTTCCCCTTAAATTTTTAAATAAATAAAATCTTTACTTTTACAACAGCGAATGCTCAAAGGATTTGTTTTATTCTAACGCAGAGCCATCTCCCTCCTGTCGCTTCTTTAAAAAATTTATATCATGTCAGTTAATAAAGAAGTAAAAAAAATTACCACCAATACATTGCTGAAAATGAAGCTGGCGGGTGAAAAAATTTCCATGATCACCGCTTATGATTTTTCGTTTGCAAAAATTTTTGACGCAGCAGGTATAGATATAATTCTTGTAGGAGATAGTGCAAGTAATGTAATGGCAGGCCATGAAACCACATTACCAATTACGCTCGACCAGATGATTTATCATGCTGCGGGAGTTGTGCGTGGCAGCGATCGTTCTTTGATTGTTGTTGATCTGCCTTTTGGAAGTTACCAGGGCAACAGTAAAGAAGCGCTAAATTCAACTATAAGAATTATGAAGGAAACCGGCGCTCATGCCATTAAGCTTGAAGGTGGAGAAGAAGTAATTGAATCTGTAAAAAGAATCATCAGTTCAGGAGTGCCTGTAATGGGGCACCTTGGATTAACACCGCAATCCATTTATAAATTTGGAACGTATACTGTGAGAGCGAGGAAAGAAGAAGAGGCGGAAAAGCTAAAGCGGGATGCTCATTATTTACAGGAGGCAGGATGCTTTGGTATTGTGCTTGAAAAAATTCCTGCCTCTCTGGCAAAAACAGTTTCAGAAGAACTTTTAATCCCTACAATTGGGATTGGTGCAGGCCGTTATTGTGATGGGCAGGTGCTCGTAATGCACGATATGCTTGGCATCAATACTGAATTTAAACCGCGGTTTTTAAGGACTTATTTAAATTTACATGAACAAATTACAGGCGCTGTTCATCAATATATAAAGGATATAAAATCAAAAGATTTTCCAAATGAAAGTGAACAATACTGATCAGTCAATAATGATCTTTACTTTTTTTTCATGTACAGGGTCAATATTTTTTTCCCAGCTCCGCTGTTGAAAAAAATTAATGTTTGCGGTTCCTTTTTTTTGAGCGGTGATTGTAAAAACTTCATCAGAACTTGCTCCAATATTTTTTTTGATTGACTTGTCAGGAGGCATAAATTCTTTGGACACTTTTATACAATCCTTATTATTATCTATTGAATAATTCCATTCATAACCGGAAGTTGCCAGCCCTTTCAGCTTAATGGTAGTTGATTCTCCTGTTTTTAATTTTATATCGCCGACAATATCAGAAGCCATTTCAGTATGTTTAAAAAGTGTACTGCAATTTATTAAATAATAAAGAACTTCGCAACAGCCAGGGTTCTTTTCAAGTATATGGATTGATAGTCACAATAATTAATATGCTATCACTTTTTTAAAGAATTCTGATTGTCCAAAAATCGTCACAAAGGTTGTTATTAGTTATGTATGCGTACGGCATATAAAAATATCCTTTATCACCCCAGCCATGGCCCCATGAATTTCTAACGATCATAGCCTGCTTCTTATTATCATAACCTACTGATAAAACCGCATGACCGCCTAAAACTTTTTCATTTGATTGGGGCATTGGCATCATCCCTGTTTTAGCCACAGTTTCTGATTCAAAACTTTCATATACTGTAAAACCAAATACAAATGGATAGCCTTCTGAAAGGCAACCTTGCAGTTGATTTAAATTTGTATTGGTAAGTCGTTGGTAACTTTTAATTGCACATTTTAAAGCATCGGTAAAACATTTTTTTGGTGGAGTATCTGCAAATTTTTCTTCTATATAAGGCCATTCTTTTTCCGGGCACACGCCTTTGTCATTCAGAGATTTGATGCCATCTCTTATAATGGCCCCATTATCAGACTTAACACTTTTTTCCATCACTCTCTCATTATAATAAACAAATAATCTTGATGGCATAAAATCTTTAAGCTTTTGTTTTTTTCGCCCAAACTCCCATGCTGCTCCCAGTGCATTGGCAGTGCAACTTCCTAGATGGCCCTGGTTATAAACAGGTGGACATTTTGAACGCAAGTCAACAAGTGGGGGTAATTTTTTCATTACCAAATAGGGGGCTGAATACATCAGGTCACGCTGATCCGGAAGATCAGGAACCCAGCCGAGGCCGAAAGAATTTGAATTGTTTGCAGATGCTCTAACAGCTTTACTCATAAAATAAAATTAAAAATTAAGAAATATTTTAAATTTTTTTTAGAGTATTTTAAACAGGTAGCAACTAAATACAGTAAATTTTTAAACATGGATCTGTATGTAAAATTTCTGCACTTTAAAAATAAGAAGAAATAAAATTAAGTAATATCCTGTTATCCGACTATTGTAAATCTTGTAAACAAACATAGTTTTGTCAAAATTTAAAATCATGGATTTTTTGAAAAGCTTGCATATTAATTCTGATAATCAGGGAGTATCTACTGGTAACAAATGGCTATCCGCTTCAGGCGGGAAAATAAAATCATCTTCCCCTGTTGATGGAAAAGAAATAGGTGTGGTAAGTATATGCGATAAAAAAAGTTATGACCTTGTTATTAAAACTGCTCAAAAAGCATTTATTGAATGGCGGCTATGGCCTGCCCCCAAAAGAGGAGAAGTAGTAAGACAGATAGGAAATGAGATCAGGAAAAATAAAATGGATCTTGGCAAATTAGTAAGTTATGAAATGGGGAAAAGTTTACAGGAAGGGTTAGGTGAAGTACAGGAGATGATTGACATCTGTGATTTTGCTGTAGGATTATCAAGACAATTATATGGGCTTACAATGCATAGTGAAAGGCCGGGTCATAGAATGTATGAACAATATCACCCGCTTGGGATAGTAGGAATTATTTCAGCTTTTAATTTTCCCGTGGCAGTATGGAGCTGGAATAGTATGCTGGCGATGGTTTGCGGAGATGTGTGTGTATGGAAACCTTCAGAAAAAACGCCGCTTTGCGGTGTTGCATGCCAGCAGATTATTTCAAAAGTGTTTAAAGAAAATAATGTTCCTGAAGGTGTATGCGGTTTAATTACGGCGGGTAGAGATGCAGGACAGTGGCTGAGTGAAGATACAAGAGTGGCACTGGTTTCTGCAACAGGCTCCACAAGAATGGGTAAGGCAATAAGTGCCGTTATTGGAGCACGGCTTGGCAAATGCCTGCTTGAGCTTGGAGGGAACAATGCAATTATTATTACAAAAAATGCTGATCTTGATATGGCATTGATAGGTTGTTTATTTGGTGCAGCCGGTACAGCGGGCCAGCGATGTACAACAACAAGGAGGCTTATTGTTCATGAAGATGTATATGAAATTTTTAAAAAGAAATTAGTTAAGTCTTACAATCAACTAAAAATTGGTAATCCCTTAAAAGAAGAAAATCATGTAGGACCATTGATCGATAAAGATGCAGTAAAGATGTATCTTGATTCAATTGAAGCGTGCAAAAAACAAGGCGGTAAATTTATTGTGCAAGGTGAAGCTGTAACCGGTAAAGGATTTGAGAGTGGTTGTTACGTGAAGCCATGCATTGCAGAAGTTACTAATGAAATGGAGATTGTTCAGCATGAAACATTTGCTCCAATTTTATATCTTATGAAATATAAAACGCTTGAAGAAGCTATTGCCATGCAAAACAATGTGCCGCAAGGTTTGTCAAGCGCTATTTTTACAATGAACATGCGGGAGTCTGAACAGTTTCTTTCGCAGGCAGGTAGTGATTGTGGAATTGCCAATGTAAATATTGGTACATCGGGCGCTGAGATCGGGGGAGCTTTTGGAGGTGAGAAAGAAACAGGTGGCGGAAGGGAAAGTGGCAGTGATGCATGGAAAGCATATATGCGCCGCCAAACAAATACAATTAATTATACTGATAAGCTTCCGCTGGCGCAAGGTATAAAGTTTACGGTATAGTTTTATTTATTATAGTACGAGAGAAATTTAAAATTATTTTGAAATGCTTCTCTATAGAAAATTTCAAACCCATCACCTGATCTCGTCGAAGGATGTAGAAGGCTGGGGTGAGGTTGATTAACATAAAAATTATGTAATAATTATAAGCGGTCGTTCGTTGTTTAATTAATTTATAAATATTTGCGCTACTAAAAAACATTTGAATATGATATCAGGAATTAAACTTTTTTTTCTTTCAGTAATCATTACATCATCTATACCCTTTGCAACATTTGCCCAGGGAAATTCTGAAAAGAAAGTAGCTCCCCATAACTGGCACGAACTTGACAGAACAGAAACCGGGTATTATGGCATCAGCCTTAATAAAGCTTATCAATTTTTAAAAAACAGAAAAAGTAAAACTGTGGTTGTAGCTGTAATTGACACTGGCGTTGACACAACGCAGGAAGACCTGAAAACCGTATTATGGCACAACCCGGGCGAAATACCAGGCAATAATATAGATGATGATCACAACGGTTATGTTGATGATGTATATGGCTGGAATTTTATTGGTGGAAAAGATGGCCGCAACCTGCACCAGGATTCTGGCGAGGGTGCAAGAGTGTATTGGAAACTTCATGAAAAGTATGGAGATGATATTCCGGATACAAGCAATATGAAACCTGAACAGAGAAAAGAAATTAGAGAATACATCAGAGCAAAAGATAAAGTTGTAGGGCCGGTTGATCCCAAAGAACTTATGTTTATGCAAAGAATTCTTCCGACTTTGGAAAGAGGTGATGCCATTATTGGTAAAGAACTTAACAAAACTACTTTTAGCGGAAATGATTTAAAAACTTATACTCCAAAAGATATTGATTCTAAAACTGCAGTAAGTATTTATCTGAACATTTGTAAGTTGAATAATGATTATGATATAACCAACCAGGATATTCTCGATGATTTAAAAGGACAAATAAGAAAAGCTGAATCTGCTACTACACGTCCTGAAGATTTCCGTGCTGAAATTGTAAAAGATAATGAAAACGATATCAATGATCGCTATTATGGCAACAACGATGTAATGGCAGGTACTCATTCTCATGGCACACATTGCTCCGGAATAATTGCTGCCGAAAGAGACAATGGAAAAGGAATGGATGGTATAGCAGATAATGTAAAAATAATGATGTTGCGTGCAGTACCCGATGGTGATGAGCATGATAAGGATATTGCCAATGCGATTCGATATGGAGTTGACAATGGCGCACAAATTATAAGTATGAGTTTTGGCAAAGATTTTTCTCCTGAAAAAAGCTGGGTAGATGATGCCGTAAAATATGCGCAAAGCAAAGATGTACTTCTTGTTCATGCTGCAGGAAATGATCATAAAAATATTGACAGCTCAGAAAATTTTCCTAGTCCTGTTTATGTAAATAATACGGACAGGGCAAAAAATTTTATTACTGTAGGTGCAAGCGGAGACCTTACTAACGGCGGATTCACTGCAAGTTTTAGTAATTATGGTAAAAAAGAAGTAGATGTATTTGCGCCGGGCGTAAATATTTATTCCACATTACCTGGTGGAAATAAGTATGGTAATTTTTCAGGCACCAGCATGGCATGCCCTGTAGTTGCGGGTGTAGCAGCCTTGATACTCGAATATTTTCCGGATCTAAGTGCAGAGCAATTAAAATTTGTAATAGAAAAATCTGCTTCGCCTTTAAAAGAAAAAGTTATTTTACCCGGTACTCAAAAAACACCTGGTGGAACTGAAGAATCTGAAATGGTAAACCTTTCGGATATTTCAAAATCAGGTGGCGAAGTAAATGCTTATGAAGCAATGAAACTCGCTTCAACATTAAAGGGAGATAGAAATATGAACAGTAATATTATTCTTCCAAAATCTAAAGTAAATAAAATCAGAAAGGATTAATTGCATGGATTTTTAATAACTTTTTATAAAGCAATAATAATGACTCAGCAGAAACCCGGAATTGCAGTTCTGAAATCTAAGTCAGGAACTTATCCTCAGAATTTTCAGCGATACATTGATGAAGTAAAAGAGGATGATTTAGAAATGGCTTTTAAAAACCAAATGCCTGCGGCAGAATTTTTTTTTCAATCTATAAGTGAAGAAGTATCGAAAAGAAAATACGCCGAAGATAAATGGACCATTAAAGAATTATTACAACACATCATTGATGCGGAAAGAGTTTTCGCATACCGTGCTTTATGCTTTGCAAGAAAAGATGAGCATACCCTTCCCTCTTTTGATGAAAACGAATATGCGGCAAATTCAAATGCCAACGACCGCTATTGGCAGGATATGGTAGCCGAATTTTCTTTGGTTCGTAAATCAACAGAATATTTATACAACAGTTTTAGGAATGAAGCAATTAATGCAATAGGTAAGGCCAGTGATTATACAATGGGTGTTTCAACCCTTGGGTTTGTAATTGTTGGTCATGTAAATCACCATATAAAGATTATACAGGAAAGATATATTGGAGTATAAAGTTCAATCCCGAGACTATCGAAAGCGCTAAGACTTTGTAACTTCATACAAAAATAAACGTGAAAATATTTTCTGCTTCGCAGATAAAAGAGTGGGATGCATTCACTATTAAAAATGAGCCGGTATCTTCTATTGAGCTCATGGAACGTGCAGCAAAAGCCTGTACCTCCTGGCTTTTACAAAATTTTAGCACAAATATTTCTTTTAAAATTTTTTGTGGCAAAGGTAATAATGGAGGTGATGGGCTTGCCATTGCAAGGTTGTTGATTGAAAATAAATTCTTTGTATCAGTTTATATTGTTGAAACCAATTCAGCAGGTTCAGATGATTTTCAAAATAATCTTCAAAGACTAAAACAACTTTCTTCAGAAATCCATATTATAAAAACAGATCAGCTATTTCCTGAAATTGAAAGAGAAGAAATTATTATTGATGCCTTGTTCGGAACAGGGCTTAATAAAAAGCCTTCTGGAATTTTTAAGGGACTTATCAATTATATAAATAAAGCTGATGCAAAAACTATTTCAATCGATATTCCCAGTGGCTTATTCGCAGACAAAACTTCTGCCAAAAATGCGATTATACGTGCCCGTTATACACTTTCATTTCAGCAACCTAAGCTTGCTTTTTTACTGGCAGACAATAACTCTTTTTGCGGCGAAGTTATTATTTTAGATATCGGGCTTTCAACGCAATATTTTAATAATAAAGAATCAGTATTTGAATTAGTTGATAAAAAACAGGCAGCACAAATTTATAACCCCCGGAAGCCTTTTGCTAATAAGGGTGATTACGGCTATGCATGCCTGGTAGCCGGCAGCTATGGAATGATGGGCGCTGCAGTTTTAAGTGCCAAAGCATGCCTGAGAAGCGGAGTTGGCAAACTCACAACCTATATCTGCACACAGGGAAATACAATTATGCAAACCGCCGTGCCGGAAGCAATGTGCAAAATGTTTGGAAATACTTTTATTAAAGACATTGAAAATTTAAAAAACTTTGATGTTATAGGAATTGGACCTGGTATTGGGAGGCATCTTTCTCATAAGCAATTATTACAAAAAGTTTTCAAGAATTTTAGAAAACCTGTTGTGATTGATGCGGATGCTTTAAATGTTTTGAGTTCATACCCATCATTATATAAATTAATTCCTACGCAAAGCGTAATTACCCCACACCCTAAAGAATTTGAAAGGTTGTTTGGAAAATCCGGAAATGATTTTGAAAGAATTATTTTGGCATTAAAAAAGGCGAAAGAGCTGAATATTTTTATTGTATTAAAAGGTCATCATACTTTAATTGCTTCACCAGATGGTAAAGGATATTTTAATTCAACGGGTAATGCGGGGATGGCAACAGCAGGCGCCGGTGATGTGCTTACCGGCATCATTACAGGTTTGCTTGCGCAAAAATATTCTTCTTTAGATGCATGCATCATGAGTGTTTATCTTCACGGGATGGCAGGCGATATTGCTGTCGGCAAGCTATCGCAGGAAGCTATGATTGCCGGAGATATTATTGACAATTTAGGAGAAGGATTTAAGATTGTGAGTTGTGAATAGTGAGTAGGAAGTAGTCAATGTCGGGATAGTACTTTCCGGTTGCGGAAATTATTTCAACTTAAGATTGCAATTCAACATCCACTCACATTTATACGTATAAAAAAATTTTGTTTGTAGTATAAAAAGATTATTTTTGTGTTTTAAGAAATAGTTATGGATAATAAAATTACTTTAAGCTTTGATGAAAACATTATTTCCAAAGCAAAGAAATATGCAGAAAAGAACAATATCAGCCTTTCACGGCTTATAGAATTTCTATTAAAAAAAGTTACCTCCAATAATTATAATTCTTTAGAAGATTTTCCCATTTCCGATTGGGTGCAACAAGTTGCCGAGGGTGAAGCCGTTTATCAAACAAGATCAAGAAGAACAAGAAAGGCGGCAAAAGAAGAATATTTTAAATCCAGGAAATGA
>JBDTYU010000079.1:0-2256 GCA_040005535.1 Ginsengibacter sp.
GATAAGATTTTTGGGCCGGGAAACCAGTATGTTACCTGTGCAAAAAAATTAGTGAATATAGATGGAGTTGCTATTGATATGCTTTCAGGTCCCAGTGAGCTGGCAGTATATGCAGATGAAACTTCTGTTGCTGAATTTATTGCAGCAGATTTATTAAGCCAGGCTGAACATGGACCCGACAGCCAGGTTGTGCTGGTAGCAACAAATCAACAAATTATCACAAAAGTTATTGAAGAACTTTACAGGCAATCTGCATTGTTACCGGCGAAAGAGGTCATCGGTCAAAGTATTTCCAACAGCCGCTTTTTAGTATTTGATAAAGTTAAAGAAGCATTTAATTTTATCAATGATTATGCCCCGGAGCATTTAATAATTGCCTCCGGGAATTCAAAAAAACTTGCTAGTTATGTAAGGAACGCTGGTAGTGTTTTTCTAGGGAACAATTCGCCTGAAAGCGCCGGTGATTATGCATCAGGAACGAATCATTCACTGCCTACAAATGGATTAGCAAAGACATATAGTGGTGTTTCTGTAGATAGTTTTGTAAAGAAAATCACCTTTCAAAAAATTAATAAAAAAGGAATTAAAAACATCGGCCCAACTGTTGAAAGAATGGCCGAAGCCGAAGGATTATTTGCGCATAAAAATGCGGTAAGTATCCGGATTAAAAAAATAGCAAAATGAAAAATTTTAATCCTGAAAATCTTGTACGAAAAAATATAAAAATGCTGAAACCATATTCATCAGCAAGGTCTGAATATACCGGTGATGCTTCCGTTTTTTTAGATGCCAATGAAAACAGCTATGGCTCACCGGTTTTTCTTTCCTCTCCTTCTGGAGATGGGGCGGGGGTGATGCTTAATCGCTATCCCGATCCATTACAGTGCGAGCTCAAAGATGCGCTTTCAAAAATAAAAGGCGTTCCGTTACAAAATATTTTTATTGGTAATGGCAGCGATGAGGTAATTGATCTCGCTTTCCGAATTTTTTGCGAACCGGCAAAAGACAATGTAATTATTTGCCCGCCTACTTATGGAATGTACAAGGTTTGCGGCAACATTAATGATGTTGAAGTTAGAGAAGTAAATCTTAAAAAAGATTTCCAGCTTGATGTCGAAGCAATTTTGCAGGCGGTAGATTCAAATACTAAACTACTGTTTGTTTGTTCTCCCAATAATCCGACAGGAAATAATATGAACAGGATTGATATGGAACTTCTGTTAAATAATTTTCCAGGCATCATAATTATTGATGAAGCATATATTAATTATTCACAACAAAAAAGTTTTTTGCAGGAACTTATTGAATATGAAAATCTGCTTGTAATGCAAACACTTTCTAAAGCATGGGGACTTGCTGCATTAAGGGTGGGTCTTGCATTTGCATCTGAAAAAATTATTGACCTTTTTAATAAAGTTAAGCCACCGTATAATATTAATAAAGCCTCACAGGATCTTGGTGTTAGAGCGTTATCTCACATTGAAGAAGTAAATAAGAACATACAAAATACTGTTGAGGAAAGAATTAAACTTCAACAACAATTTTCTCGGTTTAATTTTATTCAAAGCATTTATCCTTCTGACGCAAATTTTATTTTAATAAGAACTGATGATGCAGATGGCTTGTATAAATATTTATCAGCACAAAAAATTATTGTTCGCAACAGGAGTAAAGAACCATTGTGTGAAAATTGTTTGAGGATAACAATAGGAACGTCAGAAGAGAACGAAATATTAATAGAAGCACTAAATGGCCTCAACCCAACCCTTCTCCGAAGGCGAGGGAAATAACTTATTAAACTTTTTTACTAATTATGAATAAAGAAATTGCTGAAGAAAAGAGTTTGAATCTCAACCCTCCTTCAGGGATCAGCGGGCGTAAAATATTGTTTATTGATCGCGATGGAACTCTTATTAAAGAAGCACCGCCTACTTACCAGTTGGATGCTTTTGCGAAGCTTGAATTTTATCCTCACATGTTTGAATACCTTACAAAAATTGTAAAAGAATTTGATTACGAAATTGTGATGGTTACCAACCAGGATGGCTTAGGTACAGCATCTTTTCCTGAAGACTGTTTTTGGCCGATTCAACATTTTATTTTACGGGCTTTGGAAAATGAAGGCATCATTTTTTCTGAAATATTTATAGATAGAACTTTTCCTAATGAAAATAAACCTACACGAAAGCCCGGTACAGGAATGCTGACGGAATACATAAATTCTGATCAATATGATTTAAAAAATTCTTTTGTAAT
>JBDTYU010000080.1:0-44107 GCA_040005535.1 Ginsengibacter sp.
TTTGAAAATGTAATTATTAATATTACCAGGGAAGAATTTGAGGAGCAACGACGTGGAAGAAGTTTTAAAATTGTTTTTAAAAGAGATGAAATAATTGATAAGATAAGTGAAACTTATGCTGACGTAAATGAAAGTGAAAAGCTTGCATTATTTAATTCAGCCAATTATCTTGAAATAGCGGTAAACAAAGGAAATGCAGCAGGGCTTTTTGGTTTGGAAGGTTATACTGAAAAACTAAATATGCAAACGCAATACATGCAAAACAGGCTGTTATACCAAACGGTGAAGGTTTATTTTGAATAGGATTAATGCGGTTATTATATCTTCTTACTGAACACAAAATAATTTCTATGCATAGAAGACATTTCATAAAAGCATCCGGTCTTTCACTTGCAGGATTATTGATTGCAGATTATATAAAAGCAGGTGATAAAAAAAATCTCATCATTCAAATGCCCGATAGAGTTGAAATTTTATCAGATGACAAATACTTTTTCTTGCATACTTCAGACCAACATACATGGACATTCAAAGATGTTATTGTTGAATTAAAAAAGCATGATGATAAAATTAGTATTCACATTCAATCACCGGTAAGTTCTTTAAAGGAGATAAGACTTTCATGGAAATATAATTTTAAAAATAATGCCAACATACTTGGTGATCATTGGGAACGAACTTATGGCGATGTAAGCTGGCAAAAAATTAATGCAACAAAAAAACTGCCCTGGTACTGCATTGCTTATGATAATAAGAACACAACTTGCTTTGGTGTGAAAACAGGATGCAATACAATTTGTCATTGGCAAATTGCAAATGATAAGATACAGCTAACACTCGATACAAGAACAGGCGGCAATGGCGTACACCTGCAAAAAAGAGTATTGCATGCAGGCGATATTGTAACTACGCAAAATGAAAACAATGAGAATGTATTTGCTACCGTTAGAAGATTTTGCAGCCAGATGTGCGATAATCCAAGGCTCACCGAAAAGCCTGTGTATGGCATCAACGATTGGTATTTTGCTTATGGAAATAATTCAGCAGAACTTATTCTTGAAACAACTTCATTGATGGCAGAATTGGTAAGCAATTCGACCAATCTTCCTTTCTCTGTTATTGATGCGGGCTGGGCAATTAAATCTCCTGCTATGCCTGATGATTGCTGCTGGGGTAATGACTTTGCTGTGCCCAATAGCAAATTCGGCGACATGAAAAAACTTTCTGATGATATAAAAAAATTGGGCATGCGGCCGGGATTATGGACGAGGCCGTTGTGTGCTAAATACAATGATAAAAAAAATTTATTAATGGCGTCTATCCCTGGCCGTGATGATCCTAAAATGCCTTTGCTTGATCCTACTATCCAGGAAAATATTGAGCGGGTAAAAAATCTTTGGAACAGTTATCATCAATGGGGATTTGAAATGGTTAAGCATGATTTTACATCTTATGATATTTTTGGCCGTTGGGGATTTCAAATGGAGAATGGCATTACTCCATCAGGCTGGCAATTTAATGACAACACAAAAACAAATGCAGAAATTATTTTGAACTTATACAATAACATCCGCGAAGCCGCCGGCAGCATGTATTTGATTGGTTGCAATACATTAAGCCATTTGTCAGCAGGTATATTTGAGCTCAATCGTATTGGTGATGATACGAGTGGAAAAGATTGGGATCGTACACGTAAGATGGGTGTCAATACACTTGGTTTTAGGATGGTACAGCATGAGACTTTTTATGAAGCAGATGGAGATTGTGTAGGGCTTACGAAAGATGTTCCGTGGATTAAAAATAAACAATGGATGGAGTTGCTCGCTAAAAGCAGTGCACCATTATTTATTTCTGCACAACCAGAAGCAATCGGGGAGGAGCAGAAGCAATTTATAAAAGAAAGTTTTACCCATGCTGCGAGAGCGCAACCAATTGCAGAACCTATGGATTGGCTCACCAATCAATTCCCTTCAAAATGGAAACTTGATAGCCAGGCTGTAGATTTTGACTGGAGTTGATTCAAAATATTTTAATAAATTCTTCTTAAACAAATCAAAATTGTTTAGTAATGTATTCCAACAAAGAAGTTTTATATTTAACTATAAAACTAAATTATATGAAGAAAATAACTCTCTTTTGCTTTCTCGCAGCATCGTTTCAATTTGGTTTCACACAGCAAAAAAATGTATCTAATTCCACTTTCGCACCTGTTTTTGTTACATCAGTAGAAGGCGTTAAAGAATATAGTCTTGCAAATGGATTACAAATATTATTAGTACCGGATCCTGCGCAAACCAATGTAATTGTAAATGTAGTTTACCATGTAGGCTCACGGCAGGAAGGTTATGGGGAGACAGGTATGGCGCATTTGCTGGAGCACATGATGTTCAAAGGCTCAAAAAAATTCTCGAGCATTAAACAAACCATTGCTGATAAAGGTGCTTTTGCTAATGGCACCACCTGGTACGACAGGACCGATTATTTTGAAATACTTCCGGCAACCGATAGTAACCTTACATGGGCGCTTGATATGGAAGGAGACAGGATGGTGAACTCATTAATGAAAAATGAAGATTTGCAAAAAGAGTTTTCTGTGGTGCGCAATGAATTTGAATCAGGTGAAAATTATCCTGATAATATTTTACAGGAAAGGATTATCTCGACCATGTATCTCTGGCACAACTACGGCAAGTCAACCATAGGCAGCAAAGAAGATATTGAAAGAGTCGTTATTGGTAATTTAAAAACCTTCTACCAAAAATATTACCAGCCCGAT
Organism: Ginsengibacter sp.; assembly: GCA_040005535.1. Taxonomy (GTDB): domain Bacteria; phylum Bacteroidota; class Bacteroidia; order Chitinophagales; family Chitinophagaceae; genus Ginsengibacter. The sequence goes on from JBDTYU010000080.1 coordinate 2,777, forward strand.
AATGCCACGCTTGTTGTTGGAGGAAAGTTTGATGAAAAGAAAACATTGGAACTGATTGCAAAATATTTCGGGAAGATTGCAAAGCCTTCACGCATTATAACACAGCCATACACCGTTGAACCACCGCAGGATGGAGAGCGCTATGTTGAATTAAAACGAAATGGAGACATTCCTTACATTGGCATGGCTTATCATACCCCTGCATATTCCGATAAAGATTTCGCCGCGAACAGTGCGGTAGTTGAGATCTTAACTAACGATCCATCAGGCATTTTATATAAGGCATTAGTGGAAACCAAACTGGCTACAAAAGTTTCAGGCTATAGCCAGATTTTGTACGACCCCGGATTTACTTATTTGAGTTGTGCTGTGCCTAAAGATAAAAGTTTAGACAGCGCCAAAAACGCCTTTATTGCAGCTGCCAATAATTTATCATCTGTTACAATAAAGCAGGAAGATGTAGATAGAGCAAAGAACACTATCACCAAACAAACTTCTAATACACAAAACAACATGCTGGATTTTTGCATCAGCATTGCAGAATGGATCGGCGCCGGAGACTGGCGCCTCTTCTATGTTTTCCGGGACCGTGTTGACCAACTAACGCTTAATGATGTTCAGGCTGCATTAAAAAAATATTATTTACCAAGCAACCGCACCTGGGGTGTTTTCATTCCCGATAAAGCTGCAGAAAGAGTTAGCGTTGCAGATCACCCCGATGTAAATACGTTGGTGAAAAATTACAAAGGCAAATCGACGCAGGCACAAACAGAAACTTTCGAAGCAAGCATTGCAAACATCAAAAAAAATACACAGTATGGCACACTCGCCAATGGACTTAAATATGCTTTATTAAAAAAGCCAACCAAGGGAGATAAAATTTATGCCAATCTTATTTTAAAAATTGGCGATGAAAAAAGTCTTACAGGAAAAAACATCGTTCCGCGATTGACTGCAAGGATGCTTAAAAACGGAACAACAACAAAAAGCAAAAAAGATATTAATGACCTGCTGGATAAAATAAAAACAAACATTGATATTTATGGTGATGGAGCTACTATTAATATAAATGTCAACAGTGATAAAGATAATATAAACGCAGCGCTGGAGTTACTTGCAGACCTGCTTCTTCATCCTGCCTTCGATAAAAATGAATATGATAAAATGCTTCTTGCCATGAAAGGTGAGTTTGAAGCAAACCGCAGCGACCCTCAATATGTTGCCACAATAGCGCTTAGCAAAAAAACATCTCTCTATCCAAAGGGCCATCCTTTGTACCCGGAAAGTATTGATGAAAGTCTTGATGATTTGCAAAAAGTTTCGCTTGATGATGTAAAAAGTTTTTACAGGGATTTTTATGGAGTGAGTAATGGATCAGCCGCTTTTGTGGGGAATATAGATCAACAGGTTGTTAAGTCTTTGCTTGAAAAAAACCTGGGGAATTTTACCGGCAAACAGGCATACACAGAAATTGAAGAAAAATATTTTGATGTAAAAGGCAGTCTTGAAAATATTAATATTCCTGATAAGAAAAATGCAGTTGGATTTGGGGCAATCAATTTACCACTAAAAGAAAACGACCCGGATTATGTTGCCCTCGATATGGCTAATGAAATGCTTGGCGGAGGCACATTTCTATCTTCACGAATAGCATTAAGGCTACGCGAATCTGAAGGTATGAGTTACGGTGCAGGCTCTTATCTGAATGCCAATTATAAATATGCTGCCTCATCATGGGGCGTCTATGCAATTTTTAATCCGCTCTATAAAAATAAGTTGGATAGTGCATTGCATGATGAAATAAGCAAAGTATTGAAAAGCGGCTTTAGGGAAGATGAATTTAAAAAGTCTGTGCCGGGCTGGCTGCAACAACGAAAAACGCTACTGGGGATTGATCAATTCATAACATTCCAATTGGCATTGTTTCTGAGCCAGGGAAAAGACTTAAGTTTTTTTACTGATTATGACAACAAAGTAAAAAACCTTTCACTTGAACAGGTAAATACTGCATTAAGAAAATACATTAGTCCGGATAAGATAACGCTCATTTATGCAGGAGATTTTAGCAAGAAATAAAGTGACTTATAAATTAATAGTATTTGTTAAAAGTGGTATTTGTTTAATTGTTTAATTGTTTGTCTGTTTTTATAAACACCTGTAAAATATACCCAACTGTAATTACCAGTAGTGCCCCAATAACATTAAGCCATAGGAAAGAAATTACATTCGCTTTATAAATAATTATTACAAAGATTTCCGAAATCAACGCAGCATAAAATATTGCATTCGCTTTTATTTGCCTGAACCAAAATGCCACTAAAAAAATTCCAAGTATCACTCCATAAAATAATGACCCCAGAATATTTACTGTTTCAATAAGACTATTGCCAAGATTACTCGCAAACTCTGCAACCGCAATACAAAAGATTCCCCAAAAAAAAGTATAAACTTTTGAGATGCGGTAATCCATTTTTTCTGTGAGATCTTTTTTGAAAAATTTTTTGTGTATATCCACTACCGTACAGGATGACAATGCATTTAGAGCTGCTGCAATGCTTCCCCATGCCGATAAGAATATTACAGCTATCAATAATCCTATAAGCCCTTTCGGTAAATAATCAATCACAAAACGTAAGAAAATGAAATTAGTATCATTAATATCTTCAAGAGGTAAAGCTTTTGATAAAATGTTTTTATATTCATTCCTTAATACATTTTTTTGCAAAACTTCACCCTGTGGCACTTGCGCATAATTTGATTCCAAAGCAATAAGTGAATCTTTATACGATGTTTCTTTTGCCAGATAAATTTGGGTATCATTAAAATAGATGGGCGCTTTATGAAACTGGTAAAACGAAAATACCAATACACCAAGCATAAGAATTAAAAATTGCATAGGAACTTTCACAAAACCATTGATGAGTAATCCTAATTTACTTTGGCGATTACTCTTTGCCGTTAGATAACGTCCTACCTGGCTTTGATCGGTTCCGAAATAAGAAAGTGCAAGAAAAAATCCACCAATTACACCACTCCATATATTGTATTTATCTTTCCAGTCAAAGCCTTCTGCATTCCTTCCGGAAGTGATGATATTCATTTTCCCATTTCTGCCGCCAATGTGTAATGCATCAGAAAATCCAATATTATCAGGCATTAAGTGTACAACTAAATAACCTGCAACAACCATTCCCGCAACAACAATTATAAGTTGAAGTTTTTGCGTATGCGCTACCGCTTTTGCACCGCCACTCACAGTATAAATAATCAGCAGACCACCCATTATAATATTGGTATAATAAATATTCCAGCCCAATAAAGAACTTAATATTAACGATGGTGCATAAATACTAATGCCGGTTGAAAGTCCTCGTGATACCTGGAAAAGGAAAGAAGTAAGCGTTCTTGTCTTGAGATCAAAACGGTTTTCAAGAAATTCATACGCAGTATAAACTTTGAGCCTGTTAAACACGGGTACAAAAACAATGCATATAACGATCATGGCGAGAGGCAGCCCGAAATAATATTGCACGAACCTCATACCATCAGTATAAGCCTGGCCCGGAGCGCTTAAAAAAGTGATTGCACTTGCCTGTGTACCCATTATGCTCAGCAGTACAAGATACCATGGCATATCCCTGTTACTTAAAAAATATCCATCAAGATTTTTTGTGCTGCGGCTTTTATATACACCATATATAATAATTACAGAAAGTGTTACAATTAGTACTATCCAATCAATACTGCTCATGAAAATGTTTAGTAATAAAGTAATAAAGAATTATCTGCAGAATTAAAAACGCAAGCAAAGCGATGTACCATTTATTCCAATATGTTTTTTCTTTTTGCATTCTCATATAAATTCTTTGCCTTACCTAATCTTCTTGGGCAAGCTGAGGACAGGCTATTTCCGAAGAAGAAATAGAACTTTTACCTGGCAAGGTTGGTAATAAATTTGAACATTTTTAGTTAAACAATGTAATATTCTTTATTGCCATACTTTCTTATTTATTTTTAGGTAACGCAATTAAATTGGCCATTAAGCGGTAAGCACCAGGGATACCTGCAGGTAATTCACGAAAGAAAACAAGGCCTGCATACACAAAATTTCCCTCACCATATTTTGCAATAGCAAGGCTGCCATTACTTTCCTGCACGCCGGTATCATGCATACCCAAAGGAGTTTCATAATGATTATCTAATTGCAAAGCCTGGTAAGTACTTCTCTCCTGCAACCAGCCTTCAAAATCTTTCTGAGTTATTTTGTTTGGATAATTTAATGCTGAATGGTTCGGCAATAAAAAATTTACTTTAGCATCTTCTTCTGTAATCCTGGAACCTGCGTCAATAATAAATGGATATGGGCCTGCTTTTACTTTTTTCAATCCTACCTGGTTACTCTTTATATATTGTACGATGAGGTTGCCGCCATTTTGAACATAGCGCATCAGGACATCATTTTTATCACTTAAGTATGCATAAATATTATAGGCTCTTATCCCGGTAATAATTGCGTCGAACTGCTGTAAATACTCATCATTAAGATCCGCTTCAGTCAGGAATCTCACATCATAACCCATTTGCTCTAATGCCTGCGGCACTTTATCAACGGCTCCAACAATATACCCGATTTTTTTGCCAATAATTTTAATAGTAAGCTTTACAAGGTTTGCTTTTGCCTTAGGAAAATATGTAATAGTTGGAATATGATCGTAAGCAATTGTTTTTGTATAACCATCATATTTTCCATCGCTTGTTTTTAAACTTATTTCTTCTGTTGTATTTGTTTCATTTGATTTTGATGTGAAAATTCCTGTTCTGTAATTTTGTTTATTATCTTTCGCATCATACATAAAATCAGGAGAATCATTAGACCAGTTTTTAGAATATTCCTGCACAATTTTATATTTTTCTGAGTCGTACAAATTGGATTTAAAATGTATTGTTTCTTTTAAAGGAATACCATTTAATGAAATAAAGTTATCTTTTGTGAAACTCAATTCCACCTTTGGCAACACAGGTATTGGCTCATACAAATCTCCTTTTACAGGATCAATAACCCTGTACTGCACAGGGCGTTTAATAATAAAATCATTTCCATCAATATTTATTAAAAAAGATGCTTCAAACGATGGATCGTTTTCAGCTTTGCCAATCATTAGCTGATCTCTCACTTCAAATGTTCCACCCTTTAAAGGATATTCCAGCCAGTAGGGTTGCGATATTTTTTTATCCATTGCAACAGCTACTATTTTGTTGATTCCAAAATTTTGATTGACCGGCAATGATATTGTAAATGCTGAATCAAAATTTTCAATAGTGATTTTTTTTAATATTGCACGCACATCTTTTCGCTGGTTAATGGTAAAATCTATTTTTAAAGAGTCACCTTGCACAACCTGCGATTGCGATGATGTTGCTTCAACATATAAAGCGCTGCACGCTACAATTATTTTTTGCACCTCATCCGATTTTTTATTTTTCCAATTACTTTCGGGTAATGTTTTTATTGACATGTATAATTTAATTAAGGCAGATACTGAGGATTGCGGTTGGTCAATTTTATAATCATTGATAATTCTATCGATCATGATTTGAATAGCTTCGCCGCCCGGTATTCTTTTCCAATCAGTAACAACTCCATCCATTAAATCATTCTTCAACGGTTCACCCGTAGCTGTAGAAAAATATTCAAAAGATTGCCCTCTTCTCCTTGGCCTGCCTTCACCCTGGCTTTTATGCATTGTTCTTGCTTCGCCTCCTAACTCACCATAACTTTTTCCAATTGAAGAATTATAACCACCAATATCAATTTTTAACTGGTCTTCACTGGTTGTATTGTTTCCTCCAAAATTAAATGTGTTCCATAAAATTCTTTTAGCCTGCCAGGGTTGTACTCCATATTTTAATTGCTCCGGAAATTGTTTTGGATCAGCCGCTGCGGCGAATGCCTGATCAGCTAATATAGCAGAAGCAGCATGATGTCCATGTCCCGCTCTCGCATCAGGAGGAAACCGTTTTATAATTATATCAGGCTGAAAATTTCGAATTACCCAAACCACATCACTCAATATTTTTTCTTTGTCCCAGATGCGCAATGATTCATCAGCGCTTTTGCTAAAGCCAAATTCATAAGCTCTTGTAAAATATTGTTCTGCGCCATCAATTCTTCTTGCAGCTAACAACTCTTGTGTTCGTATCAATCCAAGTTCTATACCTTGTTCACCACCAATTAAATTCTGGCCGCCATCACCACGTGTTAAACTTAAATAGGCAGTGCGATACAATTTTTCTTTGGCAAAATAAGGAAGCAAGGCATTATTTTCATCATCAGGATGCGCCCCGATATACAATACCGAACACAATACATTTAGCTTTTTTATTTGTTGAAATATTTCTGATGAAGTGTATGTTTCAGGAGACTGGGAGAAAGTGAAAAGTGAAAAATGAAAAATAAAAAATAAAGAAAAAAACTTACGCATAGAGTATAATTATTTTACGAAAATAAGGGAATGTACTTTTGAAGCACTTCCGTTTAAATAAAAAACCGGAAAGTTTTTACTAACCGGTTATGAAGAAATTGATTTGGAAATTATTAATACATCATGCCCCTCCGCTTCGGAGAGATGTTGGGGTGAGGTTTTAAAAAGTAAAGTTGAGGCTGGCATAATAAAAACCGCCATTGAGGCCAAACTGTGTTGTGCTCCTGCTATATAGAAATCTGTTATCACTTGTATTGGCAAAATTTTTCAATTTATCAGGGTACACATCTGCAATGTTATTCGCACCGATGGTAATTTGAACTACTTTGGCAGGGCGGAAAGAAAGTGCAACATCGGATACATATTTATCAGAGAAAAATTCATCCCTTCTTCTATCGGAGCCATTAAATATTGCAGCAACTTTTCCAAATCTTGTTGTTCTGAAAACCAAATTCCATCTGTTGATTTTATAATTAAATGAAAGCGCAAATTTAGTGTCAGGTTGTCCCTGCTCGATCCTTCCTTTTTCTTCAATATTAAAAAGTGTATTTGTATTTAAAGAATCCGGTGGCAGTTTACTGGTTGTTTTGATATCACCGAAAATTTTGGATTTATTTAAATTACCTGCTAAAGTAATATTAAGGTTACCATTATTTATTCTGAGGTCTGTGCTCGTTACAATATCAATGCCCTGTGTACGGGTGTTAATAGCGTTCGTAAAAAATATAGCAGAATTTACATCGGGATAGTTTGCAAGAATTGCGGCAACTGTGGGATTGCTTTTTGTGAAACTACCGGTAAGCACAATCCTGTTTTTTATTTCTATTTGGTAAGCGTCTATTGTTATGCTCACATTTTTTGCAGGTTTCGATGTGATACCAACGCTGTAGTTAACTGATTTTTCAGCTTTAAGTGAAGGAATTCCAAATGCAGCAGCAATGTCACTATTATTACGAAATGTTCCCTGTTGCAGCGGCACAAGACCAGAAGTGGTATTTACAAAAACGGTACTAACGGCGCTGAAGAAACGCTGATGAATAGATGGCGCCCTGAATCCATTACTAATTCCTCCACGCAATGAAAAGTAATCAGAAAATTTATAACGAATCGCAAGCTTACCTGCAAGATTACTTCCAAAATCACTATAATACTCATAGCGCCCAGCTGCGTCAATCAGCAATTTATCGGTAATATCAGTTTCCAGGTCGACATAAGCTGCAGCAACATTCCTGTTTTCATTTACTGCATTTTCCGGTTGAAAGCCCGGGAAAACCTGTGCACCGCCAACCTTTCCTGATGATGGAGCATAATTTTTATAAGAAGCTTCTTCGCCTGCAACAATTTGATAATTATCAAGCCTGTATTCACCACCAAATGCAAGATTAAAAGATTGAAGATTTACGCTTCGGCCAAGGTCTTTGGAAAAGTTTACATTAAATGTGTTTTGATTAAATTTTAATGTGCCGGCATAAAATGATGTTTGGGCTTTCGTGTCTAATGCAAATTGTGATGCGTTGTTGGAATTTGTTACATCAAACCGAAAAGAGTTACCACCGTAAATGTCACTCACATCCCAGTTCCAGCCACTTTGCGTAATCCCTTTTACACCGGCAGTAAATGATTTATCATTTATCTTACTGTTTATTAATGGCAAAAATCCATCAGGATATAATGCGGCAATAACCTGACCGGTTTGTTTAGGATAACGGTAAAACCCGGCAGCCTGCCCATCCCGGTAATTGTAGGTTCCATTAAAATAAATTTGCGTGGTGCCTGTTCCATTTAAGGGAGTTCCTGCGCTTACTACAAAACCGGTATTTAATAATTTGGATTGACCTACGTGAAGATTATGATACCGGCTGAATCCACGTTCCTGTATCATCTGGTTATCCTGCGCAACGTTTGAAGTGTATACAGTTCCTGTATAATAGCCGCTTCTTTCTGTAGGATCACGGTGACGCAGATCTGCTGATAAATTTAAATAACCTTGTTTACCTAGTTTAAATCCTTTGTTCACACCAAAATTATACACAAAGCCATCACCGGCATATTGCTCTCCTGTATACATTGAAAGTGTAACAGGCGAAGGTTTCTTTTTTAATACAACATTAATAACCCCTGCTATTGCATCTGAACCATATTGTGCTGCAGCACCATCACGCAATACTTCAATTCTTTCAATAGAAGATGATGGAATGGAATTTAAATCAGTACCTACTGATCCACGGCCAATAGTTCCGTTTACATTTATGAGCGCTGTATTGTGATAGCGTTTGCCGTCAACCAAAACCAGCACCTGGTCCGGCCCAAGACCACGAAGCGTTGCTGGATCAATATGATCAGTACCATCTGCAATTGTTTGCCGCGAAGAGTTGAATGAAGGTGCAACAAAATTCAGCATTTGCGTAGGCTCAATTTGCCCGGTGGCAATTAGTTCTTTCGCACTAATGATATCAACAGGCACTGCAGTTTGCACACTCGTACGGGCCACATTAGATCGGGACCCAACAATTAAAACACCTTCAAGAGAAACACTTTTTTCCAGGCTAGTACTACCGGCCGTAACCGTTTGACCTCCACTTACGGACACGGGTACACGCTGACCTTTCATACCAACGTAACTAATCACAACTGTGTAATTTCCGGGATCAACTTTTAATTCATATTCCCCTTTATCATTGGTGGTAGTTCCATTTCCTTTTCCATCTATGGTAACAGATGCATTAGAAAGCGGTCCATTCTCATCTTTTACTACGCCCTTGATAGTCCCCTTTTGAGCCTGTGCAAAATCTGCGAAAAACAATAAAGAAATAATTAATAAAATCCCATGTAATAGTGGTGCAGTTTTTCTCATAAACGTTATTTTAGATTTGAAGAGATGGCAACAATAAAGTTAGGAAAGATATTTTTGTTCAGAAAACTTAAATTCGATGAAAATTTTCTCATGAAAAAAATATGTTTATTTCTTTTGATGTCCGTCTTTTGCTGCTTTGTTCAGCTTATAAATGCACAGCAATTTTCCTATAAAACAGGTAAGCAAAAATTGAATGCTTATAAATATGAAACTTATAAAAATGTTGTATGTAAAAACGGCGCAGTGGTTTCAGCGCATGCATTAGCAAGCCAGGCAGGGGTAAATATTTTAAAACAAGGAGGAAATGCTGTTGACGCGGCCATTGCAACACAATTGGCTTTGGCGGTAGTATACCCTGGTGCCGGCAATATTGGTGGTGGTGGATTTATGGTTCTTCATTTAAAAAGTGGTGAAAATATTTCAATTGATTATCGTGAAGTTGCTCCTGCAACAGCTTCAAGAGATATGTATCTTGATACTAATGGTAATGCACAAATGCAGTTATCGCAGGATGGCCATCTTGCAGTAGGTGTTCCCGGAACTATTGCAGGCCTTTTTGCAGCGATGAAATATGCTAAGCTTCCTTTTAAGAAATTGATACAGCCCGCTATTAATCTTGCAGAAAATGGTTTTGTAATTACAAAAAGACAAGCTGAAAGTTTCAATAATACTAAAGATGAATTCATAAAATTAAATACCGCAGTTCCCATATTTGTAAAGAACACCTTATGGAAACCGGGAGATACGCTTATTCAAAAAGACCTTGCCAATACTTTAAAAAGAATAAGGGATAACGGCGCTAAAGGATTTTATGAAGGTGAAACCGCAAAACTTATTGTGGCGGAAATGAAAAAAGGCCATGGAATTATCACTGAAGAGGATTTAAAAAATTACAACGCAAAAACACGTAAGCCCTTAGTTTTTGATTACAGAGGAACTACTATTGTAACAATGCCTTTACCCAGCAGTGGTGGAATTATTATTGAACAGATGTTGAAAATGGGTAGCTATCATAATCTTAGCGACATGAAATTTGAAACAGCAGAATCTGTTCAACTGATGACAGAGGTGGAACGCCGTTCATTTGCTGACAGGGCAAAATTTTTAGGTGATCCTGATTTTGTAAAAGTCCCGGTAAAAACTTTAGCAAGTAACGAATATCTTAAAAAAAAAATGAGCGATTATACGCCTGGTAAAGCCGGAAACAGCAAGGATATAAAAGAAGGAAATGTAAATATTGAAAGTGAAGAAACGACACACTTTAATGTTTTGGATAAAGAAGGAAATGCAACATCTGTTACTACAACTTTAAATGGAAGCTATGGAAGTAAAACTGTGGTAGCAGGAGCCGGCTTTTTATTGAATAATGAAATGGACGATTTTAGTGTAAAGCCCGGAGTGGCAAATATGTATGGAGCTGTAGGTGCCGAAGCCAATGCGATTGCACCCGGTAAACGAATGCTCAGCAGCATGACTCCAACTATCGTTTTGAAAAACAATAAACCCTGGATCGTTGTAGGCACACCCGGCGGCACAACTATTCCCACAAGTGTTTACCAAACACTTATTGATATTATTGATTTTAAGATGACTCCGCAGAACGCAGTTAACAAGCCTAAGTTTCACCACCAATGGCTTCCTGATGAAATTTTTGTTGAAAAAGGTTTTGACAAAAATGTGTTTTTACAATTACAAAAAATGGGTTATAAGGTTACTGAAAGAAATGAAATTGGAAGAACAGAAATAATTATGATTACGGCAAATAAAACAATTCAGGCCGTAGGCGATCATCGGGGCGATGATGCGGCTGTAGGTTATTAACTTATGTCGAATTCTTATCTTTTAATTAACCTATGAATAATAGTTTTTTTACAACTTATAGTTTAGGGAATTGCAAGTTACTTTTTGTCTTATTCTATCTTCTTTATTTTTAAAAAATTAGCCAGTATAAAAATGTTATAAAAACGTGATATCTTTTCTCATCCTTCTTATAGAGATTCTCGTACATTCATATTATTAAATTTTTATTAACCGGTTTACTTTAAAATAATGTAAATCAAAAACAATTTTATGAAAAAAATACTTGTATTACTCTGTGTTATCACATTTAGCGTTGGAGCATTTGCTCAGGATAAAATGGATAAAATGGACAAGATGAAATCTGGAAAGATGAGCAAAATGAAAGATCATGTTATGATGAAAGATGGGAAAATGATGATGATGAAACATGGCGAAATGATGGAAATGGACAAAGACATGAAAATGAGCAATGGCAGCATGGTTATGAAAGATGGCTCGGTAAAAATGAAAAATGGAAAAACTATGATGATGAAAGATGGTCAAATGATGGACATGAGAGGAAAAATGAGCATGATGAAGATGGATAAAATGAAAGATGATAAAATGATGGACAAAAAATAAGCTTTCTAAATTCATTAAAATGCCACCAGCAAAACCGGTGGCATTTTTTTTTGTATACATTACCAGGTATTGGTACAACAGGTTTCAAAATATTTTATTTACTTCTAAATACAATTTTATTTGTTACTCTACAGTAAGTTGAGCGATGCTCAAATTCAATAAATCTTTAACTTATCAGACATTTGGCTATAGCAGTGGTTTGTTTATTTTTACTGCTCAATTTTCTTTCCCTGAAAAAAGCGTATAAAATATTTCTCAAGGTCTTGCTTGCATTCTTTGTGCTCATACTTGTGATATGGCTTTTACTCCAAACAGGTTTTTTTCAAAATTTTATCATAAATAAAGTTGCGAGTCGTTTATCTAAAAATTTGCATACAAAAGTTTCTATTAAGCATGTTGATTTGGAACTTTTTAATAAAATGTTGTTGCAGGGCACACTGGTTCTCGACCAGAATAAGGATACATTATTATATGCTGAGAATGCTAAAGTGAATATCACCGATTGGTTCTTTTGGAAAGATAATATTACACTTAAATATATTGGACTTGACAATGCCATCATAAATCTCAACCGAAAAGATTCTGTATGGAACTACCAGTTTTTGATGGATTATTTTTCAGGCCCGAAAAAGAAAAAAGATACTACTTCGAATACTATTCAATTGAACCTGCAGGAAGTTCAGATGAATAAGGTTAAGATTTGGCAGCAGGATGAATGGAAAGGCCAAAACATCCTCGTGTCTTTATATAAACTCAACTTTAACGCAGAACGATTTGATTTAAAAAACAATATTATAAATATTAACTCTGTTGTAATTGATCATCCACTTTTTTCACAATATGATTATCCTGGCAAAAGACCAGAAGACACCACTTCATCTCCTGTACAACCGATTCAGGATAATAAACCAGGAATGCAATGGAATACTGATGGATGGAAGGTTTCAGTTAAGACAATTCAAATTAATGATGGAGGGCTTGCAATTGAAAAGCAAACAGAAAGGCACGTGTATGCAAACAGGTTTGACGATAAGCACATCGTATTATCAAACCTTAACGGGACTTTTAAAAATTTCTTTTTTGTAGAAGATACATTAAAAGCAAATGTGCAAATTTCTGCTAAAGAGAGGAGTGGTTTTACTATAAAAAAATTAGCAGCAGATTTGAAGTTTACACCAAACCAAATGGAATTCAACAAGTTTGATCTTGTTACCAACAAAAGCCATCTTAGAAATTATTATGCAATGGCGTACAATAATTTTAATGATGACATGCAAAATTTTGTTCATGCTGTTACAATAGAAGGTCGTTTTGAAAAAAGTGAATTGAACAGTGATGACCTTGCTTTTTTTGCACCCGATGCTGCAACATGGAAAGAAGTATTTTCATTAAATGGGAATGTGAAAGGAACCATAGATAATTTATCTGCTAAAAAAATGATAATAAAAGCCGGGGCCAATAATTATTTAGATGGAGATATAAGCTTGCGTGGCCTTCCAAATATTGATGAAACATTCATTGATTTCAGATCCAGGGATCTTCGAACAAATTATACAGAGCTGGCAAGGCTTATTCCTTCTCTCAAAAATATTACCAATCCAAAATTGAGCGCATTAGGTCATATAAAATTTACCGGAAGCTATACAGGTTTCATTCGCGACTTTGTAATCTATGGAACATTGGAAACTGATATTGGCTCACTTAAAACAGATTTACGGATGCGGTTTCCTGCAAATGAAAGAACTGTTTACAGCGGAAAGATTTCAACAGGTAATTTTCAATTAGGCAAATTTATAAACAACAGCCAGATTGGTAATATTGCATTTGATGGTACAGTAAACGGGAAAGGTTTTAATGCTAAAGACGTAGACATCGGCATCGACGGTAATATTCGCCGGGTGGCTTTTAATGGATACACATATACCAACATTATCACCCATGGAAATTTCAAAAACAAACTGTTTTCAGGAACTGCAAGCATTCATGATCCTAATATAAAAATTGATACACTCCAGGGTTCAATAAATTTTAGTAAAACCAATCCTCAGTTCAATTTGAATGCTGATGTATCAAGACTCAATCTTAAAAATTTAGGATTTACGAACGATAGTATTTCTTTAACCGGCAATTTCAGGCTTGATTTTACAGGAAGTAATATTGATAATTTTTTAGGCTCGGCAAGATTATATAATGCTATTTTATTGGATAACGAGCAACACTTGTCATTTGATTCTCTTGATATTAATTCATCATTTGTCAATGGAAAAAAATATTTAACGCTGCAAACAAATGAATTAGAGGCCACACTGGACGGGCATTTTAAAATACTCGAGCTGCCAACCGCTTTCCAGTTATTTCTTAATAAATATTATCCTGCATATATAAATAAGCCACGGAGGCAAATTGAAAACCAGGACTTTACTTTTTTAGTGAAAACAAAAAATATAAGTGATTATATCGCCTTGATAAATAAAAAAATAAATGGTTTAGACAATTCAATTATTATTGGAAACATTAATATCGCAGAGAATTCGCTGAATGTTCAGGCAGATATTCCTCAATTTAAATATAGTAATATCAGCTTTAATAATATTCATTTTACTGGCAGGGGAACGTTAGATACACTTACATTTAATGGAGATATTGAGGATGTGATCATCAATGACAGTCTGCATGCACCTGGTACAAAAATTCAGGTTATTGCCCATAATGATATTTCTGATGTAAGGATCAATACCTCTGCCAATAAAACATTGAATGCGGCAGATATCTCAGCACGTATTGAAACCAGGAAAGAAGGTTTCAATTTATTGTTTAATCCTTCTTCCATTACAATCAATGAAAAAAAATGGACAATAGAACAAGGGGGTGGCCTTGAGCTTAATAAAAATATGCTGCTGGCAAACAACATAAAGTTTGTGCAGGGTAGCCAGCAAATTTATCTGTCGACAGAACCTTCAGGAACCGGCTCCAGTAATGATGTTGTTGTTGGCATAAAAAAAATTGATATCGGAGATTTTGCTCCTTTATTTATTAAGACGCCTAAGGTAAATGGATTTATGAGTGGTAACATTCGTATAAATGATCCGTTTGGAAAACTTGCTGTAGAGTTCGATACGAAAACAGAAGAGTTTCGTTTCGAAAATGATTCAATTGGAATGTTGTCAACTACAGGCGAATATCTTGCAGGGCCCGGGAGTGTAAAGGTTCATGCAGTTTCCGATAATAAACTCTATAATTTTTCAGCAGATTTTGGCTATCGTCCTAAAGATTCTTCCGGTAATCAAATCAACGGCGCCATTGTGCTCAATAACTCAGGCATACATATTTTAGAAAAATATCTTGGTAATATTTTCAGCAACATTTCAGGAAGAGCTACCGGTAACTTAAATATTTCAGGCACAGCAGCTGATACAAAACTTACAGGAAGTGTAAAACTTGACAGCGCCTCCATGACGGTGATCTATACACAATGCCGTTATATTTTTGATAACAATACCCTGTTAACTTTTAACCCTGATGAAATTGATTTCGGAATAATTAAAATAAGAGATACCCTTAATAATACTGCTACAGTAAGCGGAAAATTATACCACAGCTTTTTCGATAATTTTTTCTTTAATGAATTGCATTTAAAAACCGATGAAAGGGCTGATGGCCCTGCGAAATTTGTTTTATTAAACACCACGGCAAGAGATAATAAGCAATTTTATGGAAGCCTTATCGGCGATGCAGAACTGTCGCTGAATGGTTTTGTTACTGATATGAAAATGAATATAAGAGGTGAACCTACTGATAGCAGTCATATTTATTTACCTACCGGAGAAACTGCTGAAACCGGCTCACTTGACTATATTGAGTTTATAAAATTTGGACGTGAAATGAAGGCAGATTTATCTTCAAGAGTAAATTCAAGTATAAAAGTAGACATGGAAATTACTGCAAACCCATTTGCAAAAATTGATGTGATACTTGATGAAACTACCGGAGATGTAATAAAGGCGCAGGGGAGCGGAAAACTCAATATAACAGCTGGTACAACAGACCCGCTAACTATAAGGGGAAGATATGATGTGGAAGCGGGTGAATACACTTTTAATTTCCAGACATTTTTAAAAACCCCCTTCAATCTGCAACAAGGATATATCGAATGGCAGGGGGATCCATATCTTGCCAATCTCAATATTGACGCCATTTACAGGGCACAGCAGGTAGACCTAAGCAACATACCTACGAGCGCAGGACCTACCAGTACAAAAGGTGATGTTGATATCATTTTTAAACTAAGAGGAACATTAAAAGATCCGCGTCCTGAATTTGAATTTCAGTTTCCTTTCGATAATCCTTTAAAATCGGATCCAATCGCCAACGAATATTTAAAAACATACCAGGCAGATAAAAACGAGCTCAATAAGCAGGTAACATCATTATTGCTGTTCAATACATTTATGAGCGGCTCACAAAGTTTATTGAGTGGTAACAACACAGGAAATTTTGTAACAAGAAGTGTGGGCCAGTTATTATCTGCAACTCTTTCATCATCACTCAACAGTTGGCTGCAGCAACTTCTCAATACAAATTCAGTAAACCTTTATACCAATGTAAACACATCAGATTTTGGCTTTCAGAAAACCGCTTCACCAAAAGAAATTCAAAACGTAGGAAATTTTGGATTGAGAACTGCCTTTTTAAAAAACAGGCTACTGGTTAAATTTGGCGGGAACGTGGATTACAAATTAGGGCAGGCATCTGCTAATTCCAACTCTAATTTTCTTTTTACACCAGATGTTTCTTTTGAGTACTTAATTTCTCCGGATGGCAGGCTAAGGGTAATAGGTTTTAACAGGAGTGATGCTGACCTTGGTGATTTTTCAGGCACCACACGCCGCAACCGAACGGGTATTCAACTATCTTACAGAAAAGAATTTGACTCCTTTACTCAATTTTTTATCAATGAAAAAAGAAGGAACAGAAAATTGGCAGATACTTCAAAGAATAATTAACTAAATCAGATTTTTCCAGTTTGCAAAATCTTGTGCCCGAGCTTATCTCTTTTAGTTATAAGGTATTTTTCATTGTGAGAATTGGGTTTTATTTCTATAGGAACAGTTTCTACAATTTCAAGACCATAACCTAATAGTCCTGCTCTTTTTTTAGGATTATTGCTGATGAGTTTTATTTTTGAAATTCCCAATTCTCTTAAAATTTGCGCACCTACTCCATAATCCCTGTCATCCATTCCAAAGCCCAATTCAAGATTAGCTTCTACTGTATCTCTTCCTTCTTCCTGGAGTTTATAAGCCCTTAGCTTATTCAATAATCCAATACCCCTGCCTTCCTGGTTCATATATAATACAACACCTTTGCCTTCTGCTTCTACCATTTTCATTGCTGCATGCAATTGCTCACCACAATCGCAGCGAAGAGAACCTAAAATATCTCCTGTCATACAGCTTGAGTGCACTCTTACAAGAACAGCCTCATCTTTTTTCCAATCTCCTTTTTTAAGTGCCATGTGTTCTTCACCCGTATTCAATTGTTTGTAAGCTATCAATTCAAAAGTGCCAAATTTTGTCGGCATTTTTACCCTTACATCTTCCTTAATAAGAGTCTCCATTTTAAGGCGATAGGCGATAAGGTCTTTTATAGAAATTAGCTTCAGGTCATGTTTTTTTGCAATTACCTTGAGTTCGGGCAGGCGGGCCATTGTGCCATCTTCATTCATAATTTCCACGAGAATACCCGCCCCTCCATGACCTGCAAGTTTTGCAAGATCAATGGTGGCTTCAGTATGTCCTGTTCTTCTTAATACGCCACCGTTTTTTGCACGTAATGGAAAAATATGACCCGGTCTTCCTAAGTCTTCAGGCTTTGTAGCAGGATCAATTAATGCCTGAACCGTTTTGGCACGATCATGTGCAGATATGCCTGTGGTACATCCATTTCCCAAGAGATCAACACTTACAGTAAATGGTGTTCCATGAAGTGCGGTATTCTTATTAACCATGAGTCCAAGTTGCAGTTCATCACACCTTTTTTCAGACATCGGCGCACATATAAGTCCACGGCCATGAGTACTCATGAAGTTAATAATCCCCGGTGTAGCATTTTTTGCTGAAGTAATAAAGTCTCCTTCATTTTCACGGTCTTCATCATCGACAACGATTACCAATTTGCCCTTTATAATATCTTCAATAGCAGCTTCAATAGTATCTAACATATAATATTTTTGTTGTGCAAAGATAGTTTAATGCAAATCCCGAAATATAAAGTGAATATCAAATTGCCTAAATCGTAAACTAAATTCCCGTTGAACGATTAAGAATTGCTTCACCAATATCATATTGATATTGCATATAAGTTGGTGGCTTAGTTATAAAATTTCGATTTGCTATTTAATAAGAAAACGTATTTTATTGTAAAATATTAGTATCGATTCATAATTTCATAATATTAGATATGCAGCGAAAAACAAAGGAAAAATGCCCTTAACTTGTTAATAAATGGTAATTACTATTAAAAGATTATTCACTTTCTTTGCCACGTAAAAACAAATTACTATGAATTGCAAAAAACTTTTACCGTTATTATTTGCTGCATTTGTAGCGCCTTTTTGCATGCAGGCGCAAGTGACTACCAGCAGTATAAATGGCTTTGTAAAAACCGCAGGAGGAGAGCCGTTGAATGGGGCAACAGTAATCGCTGTACACGAGCCCACAGGAACTGTGTACACCGTAATAACACGGAAAAATGGACAATATGATATAAACAATATGAATCCTGGTGGCCCATACAACCTACAAATATCCTATGTAGGATATAATAAAGAAAGTAAAGACAATATTTTTCTTGCGCTGGGCGAAAAGGCTCAATATGATTTTGTCTCTTCTACAAGTGATGCGAAATTAACCGAGGTTGTGATAGCGGCAACCCGAAATTCCGGTCAATCGAAAGGTGGTTTGGAAACTAATATTGGCAAAGACAAAATTCAAAATATACCCACAGTCAGCAGAAGCTTAAATGATTATCTGCGCTTTACACCACAGGCCAAAATTACGGGAGATGGTGGCGTATCATTAGCAGGTCAAAACAACAGGTACAATGCTTTTTATATAGATGGTGCAATTAATAATGATGTATTTGGTATTGCAGCATCGGGCACAAATGGGGGCCAGGCAGGCATTAACCCAATTTCAATAGATGCCATTGATCAGTTTCAGGTAGTGCTAAATCCCTTTGATGCATCGATTGGTGGTTTTACCGGCGGCGGAATCAATGCAACAACACGTTCCGGAACTAATAATCTTACCGGCTCTGTATGGTATTATTTTCGTAATGAAGGTCTTGCGGGTAAAACACCAGGCGATATTCCCAAAGCCCAGAGAACTAAGCTTGCCAATCTTGATAATAAAATATACGGTGCCAGGTTGGGTGGGCCAATTATTAAAAATAAACTATTCTTTTTCTTATTAGCAGAAGGAGAAAGAAATACCCGTCCGCAGCCATTTTCCGGAACTTACAATGGCAGCGCAACTCCCGATTCAATAAACAAATTAGTGAGTTATTTAAAACAGGCTTACAATTACGATCCCGGCGGTTATCTGGACAATCCGGAAAAAGTAAACGTCGACAGGATAACTGCCAAGATTGATTGGAACATAAGCAACTCAAATAAATTTTCAGTAAGCTACAGATATAATTCCGGCAGCCGTTATAATACAAGTGCTACAAGCAGCAGCACTATTAATTTTTATAATAACGGATATTTATTTCCCAGCACTTCTCATACAGGTACTGCAGAATTACGTTCTACTTTTAAAGGAAATAAAACCAATCGTTTATTAGTTACCTATACTAATGTATTAGATGATAGAAATGCATTGGGCTCTAAATTTCCAAGAGTTACAATAAGAGATGGCGCAGGCAGTTTAGTTTTTGGAAGCGAGAACTTTTCCACGGGAAATTTATTGAGACAGAAAAATTGGACATTTAACGATGCATTTAAATTTGCTGTTGGTAAAAACGTACTTACATTAGGAACTGATAATTTATACAGCGATGCCTATAATGTTTTTATCCGTGATCTTTTTGGAACCTACACTTATGCGAATCTTAATGATTTTATAACTGATGCCAAACCTACACGGTACGATCATTCATTCTCTCTACTCGAAAACAAAACTGATGAAGCAAGTTCCCCTTCTGCTGCCGCATTTAAATTTTTGAATCTTGCATTTTTTGCCAATGATGAAATAAAAGTAAATGACCAATTCACTTTGAATGCAGGCATACGTGTTGAAAAAACAGAATATCTGGATCAACCTAAAGAAGATCATTTTTTTAATGATTCAGCCCTGGCAATTTTATCGAAAAACTATGACTTACGTGGTGCCCGCTCCGGACAAATTGCAAAAGTACCTTTTTCAATCTCACCCCGGTTAGGCTTTATATATAAAATACCCGATGAGAACGTAACGATACGTGGTGGATTGGGCTTGTTTGCCGGCCGTATTCCACTTGTATGGCCCGGGGGAGTTTACAATCAAAATGGTGTGAGCCTTGGTGGTGAAGGAATAAATAATCCTGCGATTACTTTTAGAGCTGATCCAAATAACCAATATACACCGCAGGAGTTAGGTTTAAGTTTGGCCAATGCTAAAGGTGAAGTTGACGTGATATCAAAACATTTCAAATCCCCAAAAATCTTTCGGGCCTCTCTTGGTGCTGATAGGAAGTTGGGTAACGGCTGGACAGGAACTATAGAATTGTTATACACAAAAAATATTCAGGAAATTTATTATCAGCAATTAAATATTTTGCCCCCAACGCTTTTATCAGTTGGCCCGGGTGCAAGAACAGTTTATAGCTTTAGTGGGGCGCCTGTAAAACCTGGCTTAAGGCCTGGAAATATTAACCCTTACACTGATATTCTTTTATTATATAACAATCCTGATAGAAAAGGTTTCTCTTATAGTTTTACGGCGAGTATTGAAAAAGCCTTTAGGAAAGGTTTTGCTTTTAATGCAAGTTATACCTATGGAAACTCAGAGGTAACCAATGAAGGAACCAGTTCTCAAAACTCTTCTCAATGGAGATTTATGGAAACTGTAAACGGGAGAAATTTTCTTCCTCTATCAGCCTCAGACTTTGATCTTGG
Organism: Ginsengibacter sp.; assembly: GCA_040005535.1. GTDB lineage: Bacteria > Bacteroidota > Bacteroidia > Chitinophagales > Chitinophagaceae > Ginsengibacter. Next base: position 23,691 of record JBDTYU010000080.1, read on the forward strand.
GCACAGAATTTATGCTTTTGCATCAAAAAAATTCAGTTATGCAAAAGATCATTTGGCAACTACAATTAGTTTAGTTTACAATGGACAATCGGGATCTCCATATAGCTACGTTTATTCCGCAAGCGTTGTTGGAGATAGAGGCAGGTCTGAAACTGATGATCTTATTTATATTCCTACCACAGGTGATCTGCAAACGCAAATTTTTCTTCCCAATACAACCGGTGGTGTTACTTATACATCACAACAACAAAAAAATCTCTTAGATCAATACATACAAGATGACAGGTATTTATCTAAGCACAGAGGCCAATTTGCGGAGCGAAACGGGGCCCGTCAGTCATTTACAAATATTATTGATTTAAAACTAACCCAGGATTTCAACCTGAAGCTTTCTAACCGTACTTATCAGCTTCAGTTTACTTATGACATTTATAACTTTACTAACATGCTGAACAGGAAATGGGGTAAAACATACTTCTTAAGTAATGACAATTATAGTCTTATTCAATTTGCCGGCTTTGTAAGTGCAACAGATCTTACACCACAATACAAGTTCTCTCCCCAAAAAAGCAGCACTCCTTTTGGCTTAAGTACAAGTACTGCTCCAGGTCTCAGTGCAAGATGGATTAGTCAAATAGGATTGAGATTGAATTTTTAATTATATTTTTTACAATTGAAGCGCCCTTATTACAGGGCGTTTTCATGAGTTGTTGTTTTCTATAATTTTTTTAAGAAGATTGCATTTTCTTTATTTGAAATTCCTTTAGAATATTACATCGTCTTTTTATCTTAATCATTCAGCAAAAATAAAAATCATGAAAAACGATCTTATAGTATCAGAGTCTGTTGTTATTAATGCGGCACCTTCAAAAGTTTGGGATGCATTGACAAACCCCGAGATAATAAAAAAATATCTCTTTGGAACAGAAACAATAACTGATTGGAAAGTTGGAAGTGAAATAATATTTCAGGGAGAATATGGAGAAAACAAAGAACATACATACCGGGACAAAGGAATTATAAAGCAAAATGTTCCAAACGAGCTATTGAGTTATAGTTATTGGAGTGGCTTCTCAGGATTGGAAAATAAGCCAGAAAATTATTCATTAGTAACTTATAGTTTGCAAAGTGATGATAATAAAAAAACAATATTCACCTGGACACAAAAAGGTTATGCAACAGAAGAAGGTTACCAGCATTCATTAAGTGGAATGAAAGAATTTCTTGAACAAATAAAGAAACTAATTGAAGAAGGATAAAGGTTTTAAAAAATGCTCTTTTCGAAAGCAGCTTTAAACAAAACTGCTTTATTTAATTGCTGAAAGTATTATTTTATAAATTTTATGGATTTACTTAAATCGTTAGTTTCTGTTTCCAATATATAAACTTCTTTTTAGGCTTCCACGGTAAATGACATAAAGTAAACTTTTGTGATTCTTCAAAACCTGTAATTGGAAAACCATATTTTATTTTATTCTTCCTTTTGAAATGCTTGCTTAGATTTAATTTTATAAATCTTGTAAAGATTTACTTTTATAAATTATGAAAGGAAAGAATAAATTTTTTACCATACTTATTCTTGGACTACTCTCGGCTATCGGGCCATTTTCTATTGATATGTATCTTCCCGGCTTTCCTGCAATTGCAAAAAACCTCCATACAACAGTTGCACAAGTATCTCTTTCATTGTCGAGTTTTTTTATAGGAATAGCTTTTGGGCAATTATTATATGGTCCGCTTCTCGATAGATTTGGCAGAAAAAATCCATTGTACATAGGTATGGTTGCTTACCTGTTGGCTTCTTTAGGCTGTGCATTTTGCACAACCGTCGATGCGCTTATTGTTATTCGCCTGTTACAGGCATTAGGTGGATGTGTAGGGATGGTTGCTGCAAGGGCTCTTGTTCGTGACTTGTTTCCTGTTGAAGAAAATGCAAAAATATTTTCATTGCTGATGCTGGTGGTTGCGGTTTCCCCCATAATTGCGCCTACGCTTGGGGGTTATGTTACTGCGGCGTTTGGATGGCAATCTATTTTTATAGTACTTGCTTGTATTGCGGCTTTTACCTTGGCAGCAATATATTTTGCTTTACCTCAGGGCAGGCTACCTGATGCGTCTGTTTCAATGCTTCCAAAACCTATTATTAAAAGTTTCTTACAAATTTCAAAGGTGCCTCAGTTTTATACTTATGCATTTACCGGTTCTATTGCTGCTGCGGGACTGTATGCATACATCGCTGGTTCCCCACACGTGTTTATGGAAATTTATAAAGTAACCGGAAAACAATATGGGTGGATATTTGCAACAATAGCAATGGGACTTATAACTTCAAGCCAGATTAATTCCCTTATGTTACGAAAGTTCACAAGTGAACAAATAATTCGTATCGCATTGCTTTGCCAATCTGCTACAGGAATTCTTTTATTCATGGGAACATTTTATCATTTGCTTGGATTATTTTCAACCACATTCCTTATCCTGATTTTTTTAAGTTGCCAGGGTTTTACGTTTCCAAATTCTTCTGCACTATCTATGGCACCTTTCAGCAAAAATGCAGGTTCTGCTTCAGCATTAATGGGTGCTATACAATTGGGAATCGGCGCTTTCACCTCTGCAATGGTAAGTGTGTTACATAACGAAACCGCATTGCCTATGGCAGGGGTAATGGCATGTTGCGCTTTATTAAGTTTTGTTGTTTTGCTGTTAGGAAGAAGAGTGATTTACAGAACTAACCTGCAATCCGTGCAGGAAGAAAGTGCAGAGATGATGATTACATCCTGATATGGTAAATTATTTGCGTTTAACCTTACCTGTTAGATAGCCTGAAGAATTTGCCAACACGTTGACCAGCCAGGAATAATATTATTTTTTTGAGCCTTTTGCGAATCCTTTTTTTGGAGCTGATTTTTTGGATTCCGGTTTTGATGAGTTTTTCTTTGGAACTTTAGCGACCTCTTTTCTTGCTTCGGAAAGGCCTATTGCAATTGCCTGTTTGTGGTTGGTAACTTTTTTATCACTAATTACCCCTTTTGAGTTTACCTTCATGCATTTAGTGCATTACTTTCTCAACTTTTTTTCCTGCACTTTTTGAATACTTTGGCATGATTTAAAATTTTAGAAAATAAGTTTCATACTCTAACTTTTGTGCCAAAAAAATATACTGTTTTTAAATACTAAATTTTATCTAACTCATCGATCTCTTTTTTATATTTTTTAGGTAGAATAATAGATTTAATTAATCCATCCAATTTAAATACACGGCTAATTTTATAAAATGGCATAATAAAGACAAGAAAAGAAAACTTCCTGAAATGCAACAGACACCGCACCTTATCAGGCACAATCATTATTTGTCCTTCGATTAAAACACAAAAGCGAAAACTTCCAAGATGTTTTTTATATTGATTATAAAGATCAGTTGTATAATTACTCTTTTCAAGATCCTGCTCAATGTCATGTGCCCTTACCAGCAACCATTCCGCATAATTATCGGGAAGTCCCTTTAAGTTCATCCTTTTTCCAAACCGTAAAAAAACTCCGAATACGTCTTCTTTTTCATAGATAGAAAGTTTTCGTTCCAGCAATTCAAAAGATGCTATGCTGTAATGTATCAGCATAAAAAGAACATCCCGGTAAGCCCACTCGGGTATAGTTGCCTTTCTTTTGTTTTCTATCTCTTTGTGAATAAACGCAATGCTGTCAATTGTTTTTAATGCTTTATCATATTCAGCAAAAATAATTTTCCTTGCATAGCTTACAGTTGAAAATAATCGTCCTAATGGATCTAATGGAAGTTTTCCCGTAAAATATAACCAGTCAACTTCTTTGTTTAAAGCAAATTCAGCAGCTGCACCAGCAAATATGAAAAGTATCGTATCGCTTTTCCCCCATATTTGGCGGACTATGGAATTTTTTTCAACAAAATAATTCATAAGAAACCTTGCAATTTATTACCAAAAGAACATACATAGGATTTTTATTTTTTTAATAAAACTTAGATGGATAAAAATAAAAATGATAAGCTTATAAAAAATGTTTGAAATTATTTATAATAATGTTTATTATAAATACTCAAAAGAATCAGGTTATAAAAGAAAATTAAATGTTTGTTTTATTTTTGAATGCAAATAATTTATTTTATGTTTGTATTTCCTGTTTCAGGTTGATATCTGCATTCCTTTAAAAGCCTTTCTTTCCTTCTATCCACTTATGCATGTAATTTAATTGCGAAGAGCCACTGATCCGGTCTTTGAATACCTAATTTTTTTATCACACACCTTAAATTTATTAAATGAAAAAGAAATTTACCTTTTACGCAAGAACGGTTGCATGTACCGTTTTAACGCTTTCTCTATTAATTATTAATTCATTTACAGCAAAAACCTATGCTCAGATTGGCTGTAGTAATGAGTCAGTTTTATTTTTAGAAACGTTTGGTACCGGGACAACGGCGACAAGCAGCCCTGATGTGAGCCCAACAGTTTTAACTTATCAGGAAACCGGCTTATTAACAAATAGTGGCACCTACCGGGTTGTTAATAATACTAAACAAACGCGCAATTGGCATAACTCGGACGACCATACCCCGAATGATGTTGATGGAAAAACGCTCGTAATCAACGGAACCTCCGGGGCTTTTTACACTCATCAAATTACCCGTGCCACCGGTTTTGTATCCGGTACTTATACCGCAACCTTATTTATCATGAATTTAGATAAATTTAATAGCTGTGGTGGCAGCGGATTGCTTCCTCAACTCACTTTCAGAGTTGAATATCTTTCCGGAGGTGGTACATGGGAACCATTTGTTGGTTCTCCATATACTGCTCCTCCCGTAAGTATATCGACTCATTCAACATGGGTAGAAATTGGATCACCTTTCACCTTACCCTTAACTGCATCATTAATAACAAGTGTACGCATCGTTCTTACAGACCTAACCGGGGCTGGTTGTGGTAATGATTTTGCAATAGATGATATTAAATTTTCCCTGTGTCCTGCAGGCGGCCCATTACCTGTTGAGTTTTTGAAAATCAATGCCCGTCAAAAAGGTAGTGGTGTAAGTATTGAATGGTCTACATCTCAGGAAATAAACAGTAAATCTTATGTTATTGAAAGAAGCCTTACTGGTAATTCTAGCTGGAATGCTGTTGCATATGTAAATGGTGCCGGTAATAGCTCAACTGTAAAAAATTATAATGCATATGATGCTCAGCCTTCCAGAGGTGTTAACTTTTACCGCATTAAACAAGTTGATATTGACGGTAATTATAAGTACTCCAAAACAGTAAATGTTAAGTTGACTTTTACTAAAACAGGAATCTCTGTATTAGCTAATCCTTTTCATAATTCTCTTACAATTGATTTCTCAAGTGCAAGCGATCAGGTGGTTAATGCAAGGCTCATAGATATTAGCGGAAAACAAGTAGGTATTGAAAAATGGTCTATCAATACAGGAAGCACAAGAAAGGATTTCTCTAATGTTAGCGGTTTACAACGGGGTATGTATATACTCACTGTTACCAATTCGGCTGGTGAAATTCTTTACAATAATAAAGTTATTAAAGAATAAATAATTACACAGGCATCGTCCGGAAAAAAGGAAACCAAATGGTTTCCTTTTTTTTATAGTAAAAATTGCTTCAGATTAATATTTTCAAATAATGAAGTTATGCTGATACGTTATTTCAGCCGAAACTTCATAGAATCAGCATTTACGAAATGTCTGCGAATAAAGTTATATAAAAATTCAGCCCAACTCAATAACCTTAAATGAAATTCCATTTGGTATTTCCGATATTTACCAAACAATGAAGGCAGCATCTGTAAATGAACTTAAAAAAGAATTAGAACTCAGGAATCAAATTGAACTTATTTCTTTTTGCATGCGCTTGGTGAAATTTAAAAAAGAAAACAAAGAGCTGCTTAGTTTTCTTCTTTTTGAAACAGATGATATTACCACCTATATTGAAAATGTAAAACAGGAAATCAACAAGTTGTTTAGTGAAATAAACACTTCAAGTATTTATTATATAAAAAAAAGTGTACGTAAAATTTTGCGTTTTGTAAATAAGCAAATAAGGTTTTCAGCATCAAAACAATCAGAAGCTGAGATGCTTATTCACTTTTGCAATTGTATCATTAATTTTTCTGTACCATTGAATAAAAGCAAGCCATTGCTGAAAATGTATGAGGCACAAATAAAAAAGATTAATGAGGTTCTTACAGCACTTCATCCCGATCTTCAATATGATTTAAAAAAGCAACTTAAGTCGGGTTAAAACATTGTTTTGATTTGATTTGAATTTACTTTTTTACTAACTTTATTTTTCATCAAACAAAAAGGAGGTATTCATGCAATCTACAGATAGAACATGGACTCCACAGCTAAAAATTAGTTAGCAGGTTTCCATCAAAATAATCTGTGGCGCTATGCTGCGCTAAAAACCGCCGTTTTACCGGTGGTTTTTTCTATCCGGTGTATTGTATCGGCTTTTGATTTTTTAAAATCGATCCGATATAAGAATATTTTAAAATTCAAGGGTTACCTTATATGTAATCCGGTATATAGTTGCACATAATTCTTATAAATTCAAAAAAAAATCAAATGAAAAAATTATTGTTCGTAGCATTAGTTGCCTGTTCCTTAGTTGCTTGTAATTCAAATGATGCATCGGAAAAAATGGAAGACAAGAAAGATTCAGTAGTAACAAATATTGAAAACAAAACGGATTCCATGCAAAGTAACATTCAGGAAAATGCTGATACAGCAAAAGCAAGGCTGGAAAGACAAAGCGATTCTCTAAAGAATAAGGTAGAGCGGAAATATGAAAAAAAAGATTCAATGATGAAAAAATAGTTAAGGGCATCGGCGGGGTTTTACCTTTCCCCCATTTTTTAATAACATAAAATCCTTTAAGGCCCTTCCATTACCGGGAGGGCTTCTTTATTTATAATTCTAATAGTTATAATAAGTTCGGCATAAACGATACTCTGAATCCTGACCAAAATATTAAAGAGATTTTAATGATTACTTCAATAGGTTTATATTTACTTTTGAAAACATAATATTTAACCTAAAAACATTTTCAAATGAATCCAAAAAAAATTATTACAGTATTACTGCTGTCCATGTGTACCCTTAATATTTTGCCTGCGTTTGCAGGGGATGGAACACCGATAGCAAAAACCGAAAAACCAAGTAATGCTGCCCATGCTCAGCAAGTGCTAACCCGCTTGATTGAAATACGTGACATGGACAAAAGCAATCTGACTTCATCAGAAAAAAAAGCACTAAGAAAAGAATTAAAGGAAATGAAAAAAGAAGTAAGAAGTAACTCAAATGGTATATACTTATCTGTAGGCGCTATCATTGTTGTAATTTTGCTTTTAATTCTTATTTTACGTTAATTATTTTAAATGCACAATAAAAATGCCTGGTTATAAGCCGGGCATTTTTATTAAACAACTTATCCATAAAAAATATTCAATCAGTTTCATTGATAGGTAATCTTATTTTTTTTTATCGGCAACTACAAGAACAACACCTATTAATGCAAGTAAACCACCAGCATAAGTTGGCCAACCGATCCATTTATTTTCAGTCTTATTTATCTGGATAGGTCCTACATCTATAACTTTCTTTTCTACAGGAACTGAAAATCCTTTAATTATTATCATTACAATTCCAAGAACTATTAATATCCATCCTGCTGTTTTCATATTAGTTATTTTTATTCAAATGCAATATAGAAAAAAATAGCAAAGTTCAGTTTGCTGAAATTTGGCATAGCCTGCTTTCGTCAAAAAAGTTCTTTAAAATTTTTAAAATATTTACTACTAGTTAACGGAAATAATATTATGAAACAATTTTTTTACTTTTTTTCAGGCATCTTTGACAAAAGAAGTATTAATGGCTTCAACTCCTAGGGCGGCTCTCGGTTTTATTTTTCTTACACTTATTATTGATGTTACAGGGCTGGGAATAATTATTCCTGTATTGCCCAAACTTATAGAAGAGCTCATTCATGGGAATGTTAGCATGGCTTCACGCTATGCAGGATGGCTCACTTTTGCCTATGCTATCATGCAATTTTTGTTTTCTCCATTTCTTGGTAATCTTAGTGATAAGTTTGGCCGCAGGCCCATTCTTTTATTTTCATTATTTGGCTTTGGCGTGGACTATGTATTTCTTTCTTTTGCTCCAACTATCGGCTGGCTATTTGTAGGACGTATCATTGCCGGAATTACCGGCGCTAGTTTTACAACCGCAACAGCTTACATAGCAGATATAAGTGCCCCGAAGGATAGGGCAAAAAATTTTGGCCTCGTAGGCGCTGCACTTGGTCTTGGATTCATAATAGGACCGGTCGTTGGTGGCTTACTTGGGCAATACGGTTCCAGAGTTCCATTCCTTGCTGCAGCAGCACTTGCATTTATTAATTTTCTGTATGGGTTTTTTGTTTTACCTGAATCACTAACTGTTGAGAATAGACGCAGTTTTGAATGGAAAAGAGCCAATCCCTTTGGAGCATTCAGGCATTTGAAGAAATATTCTGCAGTTGCAGCACTCTCAGTTTCCTTTTTTTTAGTTTATATGGCAGGCCAGTCTGTACAAAGCGTTTGGTCTTTTTTTGGCATTGAAAGATTTAAGTGGAGTCCGAAACTTATAGGTATTTCGCTTGGAGTGGTGGGTTTGTTAGTTGGGCTTGTTCAGGGGGTTCTTATTCGTTACATAAATCCAAAGCTTGGGAATACGAAAAGTATCTATATTGGTTTTGGCTTGTACGCGTTGGGGTTAGTTCTCTTTGCATGTGCAACACAAGGGTGGATGATGTTTATTTTTTTAGTTCCATATTGCCTTGGAGGAATCGCCGGGCCTGCTTTACAATCAATTATTACCGGGCATGTTCCTGCAAATGAACAGGGAGAATTGCAGGGAGCGCTCACAAGCTTAATAAGCGCTACATCTATTTTAAGCCCCGTAGTAATGACCAGCCTGTTTGCTCATTTTACATCAAAACAAACTTCATTATATTTTCCCGGGGCGCCTTTTGTTTTAGGTGCAATGCTAATGTTTGCTGCTGGGCTAATGGCTTACAAGGTATTAAGTAAAGAAAAAAAAGGAAGAGATTATCTGGTAGCGAATGGTGAATTGTGAGGGCGGGTTGTGAGAAATAATAATTGTTCGATTGATTATTGCTTAATTGTGCCAATTGCCTTGACAATCATCTCATTTACTACTCACCATTTATTTGCTTAAGGGCTGCTGCAACTTCTTCTACCGGCCTCTGGCATGTTTTATTTTCACAAACATAAATCACCGTTTTTCCCTTCACCATTTTATTTTGCAACAGCGTAAGAGTACCGTCATTATCTCCTCCCAGGTAAATTGAATTGGGCAGATAATGTTTGTGAAATTCTGATAGCTTTTCTTTCCAGTTACTTCCAGCAATTGCAATCTCATACGGTGGCTTAATTTGCAAAGTCATTACCTGCGCCCAATTGCTGTAATAGCCCAAATTCTTTTTTACATCTTCAATTACATTTTTCACAAGCTGCTCAGATTGTTCTGCATAATCTTTATTTTCGAAATAAAGTCCAAGCACCAATAAATTTTTCGCCATTTCACTGTTGGATGAAGGAATTACATTATCAGAAACTTCCATTTTGCGGGCGATTAAATTACTATGCTGGTCATCAGTATAAAAAAACATACCCGACGTTTTATCAAAAAAATGTTCCTCAACATAAAGAGTTAAGTCATTGGCTTTTTGTAAATAAATTTCCTTGAAACTTACCTGGTAATAATCAATAAGTGCACTTATCATAAAAGCGTAGTCATCAAGAAATGCAGGGATGGTTGCATTACCATTTTTGTAATTCCTATATAAAGCATTCTTTTTCGTTGACATATTTTTCATGAGAAAATCAATATTAGTCTGAGCCATTTGCAAAAAATCATTCTCCCCAAAAGCTTTATAGGCATCAATTAAACCTTTTGACATCAGGGCATTCCATGAGGCTAATATCTTATCATCGGTATGAGGACGTATACGTTTTTCTCTTGCCAGCAATAACTTCTGTTTTAAATTATCTATTTTACTTTGAAGTTGTTCATCAGTAAGATTATATTTCTTACCGGCATGTTTATCTCCCTGATTGATATCGGGAATATTTTTATTGTGCTCCCAATTTCCTTTGCTGCTTATTCCAAAATAATCAGAAAAAATTTCCGCATCACTGCCAAGAATATCTCTGATTTCTTTTTCGCTCCAAACATAAAATTTTCCTTCTTCACCTTCGCTGTCGGCATCGAGAGAAGAATAGAACCCGCCTTCAGAAGAAGTAAGCTCACGTTTTAAAAATGCAATCGTTTCATAAACTATTCTTTTATATAATGGATTTTTAGTGAGCTGAAAAGCATGGCTGTAAAGGCTTACAAGCTGTGCATTATCATAAAGCATTTTTTCAAAATGTGGAGCATGCCAGTTTACATCAGTAGCATAACGGGAAAATCCTCCACCCACCTGATCATATATTCCGCCGTAAGCCATACGCTCCAATGTTGTTTCAACAGCTTTTAAAGCGTCTTTGTTACCGCTTAAATAATTGTATTGTAATAGAAATTCCCAAATAGATGGCATCGGAAATTTCATGCCTTCTTTAGTGCCTCCTTTTTCAATATCAATTCTTTGTTGAAATTTTATAAACATGTCATTCATGGTACTCATGTTAAATGACACATGGTTGTTATTTAACGGGACATTCTCAATATCTCTTATCCCTTTCGAAACATTGTTAGCCTGCTCTTCCAGTTTAGGCGCTTCATTTTTGTATAAACCAACAAAGTATTGAAGCAGTTGTATCCATTTATCTTTTGGAAAATAAGTGCCTGCAAAAAAAGGCCTGCCATCAGGCATTGCAAGCGCATTGAGCGGCCAGCCACCACTTCCGTTAACGAGGTAAGATGCATTCATATACACCTGGTCAACATCGGGCCGTTCTTCCCTATCCACTTTTATACATACAAAATTTTCATTCATTACATTTGCCACAACTGTATCTTCATAACTTTCATGCTCCATTACATGGCACCAGTGACAAGCTGCATACCCTACACTTATCAGCAGCATCTTATTTTCTTTCTTTGCTTTAGCGAGAGCCTTCACTCCCCATGGATACCAATTAACCGGATTGTGTGCATGCTGTAATAGATAAGGACTTGTTTCATTTATTAAAGCATTTGTGTGCATAGGTTTCCCTTTTTCTTTGATTGAAGATTCATTTTGTCCGCAGGAAGAGAAGCTAAAAAACAGAACTGTTATTAAAAAGGAATTAATTTTTCTCCAGATCATTGAGTTCAGTGTTACATCGTTAAATGGCTTAGATGTATTTTGGTGATACAATTCATTTCATTCTGTATAAATAAAAAATATATTCACCAATTAAAAACATTTATAAATGGTCAACAATCTCCTGAACACTGGCTCGCTTTGTATAATCTTTATCAAAATGCCTGTAAATGATATTTCCTTTTTTGTCAATAATATATACGGCTGGAACAGGCAGGCTGGCACCATTATTACCATTTGCTTTTGAAAAATCTATTCCATAACCTTTATACTTTTCAATAGTTGCTTCATCTACTGCGTAAGCAACATCATAAGCTTTCATAATCTTTAAGCCATCATCAGAAAGTATGGAATAAGTCGCTTTTGTCTTTTCTATTGTTTTAGAAACATTTTCAGGTTGCTCCGGAGTTATTGCAAAAACAGAAGCGCCCTTTGAGGTAATGAAAGAAAGAGAATCTTCAATATGTTTTAATTGTTTATTACAAAAAGGACACCATTGACCCCTGTAAAATATTAGTACTACATTCCCTTTCTTTACCTCTTCTTTAAGAGAGATGAGTTTACCATTTTGATCCTTTGCAGAAAATTCAGGTGCTTTATCATTAACTTTCAAGCCTGCCGGCTGCACTTGTGCATTAGCAAAAAGAATGAATGCACTAACAATAAGAGACAATACTATTTTTTTCATATTTTTTTTTTCAAAGATAATTGAAGAATGCCAAAACAATATTTGGATGGTACCATTTAACAGCAATTTAGATCGTTTATTTTTTTAAAATCTTCAAAAACATTTTTTACTCATAAATTAGCATCAGATGCCTTCGCAAATATTTACAAATATCAGTTTGATTGCTAACGCCAGGGAGGATTCAATACTTATACGAGGAAAAGAGTTGGCTTATTTACCTCGTGTTGAAAATGCTTATATTATTATCGAGGATGATATAATTGCAGAATATGGGGTTATGGCAAATTGCAAATACTCTCCAACACAATCTATCACGGTAATCAATGATTGTATTGTATTGCCATGCTGGTGTGACAGCCATACACATATTGTTTTTTCCGGAAGCAGAGAGCATGAATTTGTAGACAAAATAAAAGGTTTGAGTTATACTGATATTGCGCAAAAAGGAGGAGGTATCTTAAACTCAGCAAAAAAATTAAATGAAACTTCTGAAGATGAATTATTCAATGAAGCATGGAAAAGACTCAAAGAAGTTAGCAAGCTTGGAACCGGTGCTATTGAAATTAAAAGCGGCTATGGGTTAACGTTAGATGGTGAATTAAAAATGCTTCGGGTAATTAAAAGTTTAAAAGAAAAAAGCTCATTAAAGATAAAGTCAACTTTTCTTGGAGCGCATGCCTTCCCGCAGGAATATAAAGAAAATCATAAGGCGTATATTGATCTTTTGATAAATGAAATGCTGCCTGTAATTGCAAAAGATAAACTTGCTGATTACATAGATGTATTTTGCGAAAAAGGTTTTTTTTCTGCGGAGGAAATGGAAATTATTTGTAAGGCAGGAAAACAGTATGGGCTAAAATCCAGGCTTCATGTTAACCAGCTCAATAGCATAGGTGGTATTGAAACAGGTATATCATCAGATGCCGTATCTCTTGACCACCTCGAAACTTTAACGGCGGAAGAAATTGAAATGCTTGGAAAATTTAATGGATGTTCAACGCTGCTCCCTGCGGCTGCATTCTTCCTTGAGATGCCGTACCAGCCTGCCCGTAGCCTCATTGAGGCAGGAGCGGCTATTACGCTTGCATCAGATTATAATCCTGGTTCTTCACCATCGGGCAATATGAATTTTGTTGTTTCGCTCAGCTGCATACAAATGAAAATGCTGCCAGAAGAAGCGATCAATGCTGCAACTATTAATGGCGCTTACGCGATGGAAATAGAAAAGAACTATGGAAGTATAACTGTTGGTAAAAAAGCAAATCTCATTTTTACAAAACCTGTTCCTTCGCTTGCTTATCTTCCATATTCTTTTGGAAATAATTTAATTGATAAGGTTATGATAGAAGGAGAGTTTATCTGAATTTGAAATTAATACCCGATATAAATTTTAAAATTTAAAAAAATGCTTTCACATTTTACGCAGTATAACAAAACAGATATTCTATCGCTTACCCATATCCGTAAGTTTGAAACAAAAATTGGTGAATGTGTTCTTTGCAGTGCAGACTACGGGTTAATAGAAGAATCTATTTCAAAAACAAAGGCTCAATACATTATAATTGGCGTACCTGAAGATATTGGTGTGAAAGCCAATCTGGGAAGGGGTGGCGCTGACTCATGTTGGTTCCCGTTTCTCGATTCTTTTTTAAATCTTCAAAGCAATGATTTTTTTAGCGGGGAGAATGTTTTTATTGCCGGTCATTTTGATTTTGCTGAAGTAAAAAGACTTATCAATATTAATGCTGCAACAGATAATGAAAAGCTGGAAGCGTATCGTCATGCAGTAAATATGATAGATGATGAAGTGGAGGAATTGATAAAGCTTATAACTCAATACAAAAAATTACCTGTTATAATTGGGGGTGGCCATAACAATGCCTATCCCGCAATAAAAGGCGCAGCCAAAGGCTTATTGAAAGCTGAAGTGTTACCACTTGCACAAATCAACTGCATCAATCTGGATGCTCATGCGGATTACAGGCCATTGGAGGGAAGACACAGTGGTAATGCATTTCGCTATGCCGATGAAGATGGTTATCTCAATAAATATTGTATAGTGGGAATACATGAAAATTATTTACAACAAAATGTATGGATTGATATGGTTAATAATCCGTTTATCGATTGTATAACTTATGAGGATATTTTTATTCATGAAAAAAGAAATTTTATCCAGGCAGTTGCTCATGCCACTGGTTTCACAGAAGATAATTATACTGGCATTGAACTGGACCTTGATTCCATTGAAAATGTTTTGAGCAGCGCTTACACTCCCTGTGGAATAACTCCATTGCAGGTAAGGCAATTCATAAATTTTGTAGCTACAGATTCAAAAGTTGCTTATGTTCATATTTGTGAAGGAGCAACCGCTTTGGAAAACGGAGAAGTAAATAACTCTACAGGGAAACTTATTAGTTACCTGGTGAGTGATTTTATAAAATCCCATTCGCGGTAATTAATTTTATTAAAGTAGTTCAATCGTTTTGTTGCATAAGAAAGCCCCGCAATTATTTAAAACCGCGGGGCTATTTAATAATTCAAATCAATGTTGAAGCTGCAGCTTAAGCATCTCCTTATTAATTACTTATTGAGGGCTAAGATATTGTGCAAACGCATAACCTTCTTCACCGGCATCTGTTTTTATAAGCCACCACTGGTCGTTTGTTTTACTTAACATAGTAACTATTTCGTTGTGAGCAGCCTTTCCAACAATTGGCTGGTCAGTACCCGGCCCTTTGCGGATATTAAGGTTTGTTTTATCTGTTGTTACTTTAGCTTTTGTACCTTCTGAAGCCGCAACATTTATGTTCATAACGACATCGCCTGCACGAAAATCAGGATCTATTTGCCCGTAAACATCCCAAAGCTTATCTTTTGTGGCTCCATCAGGAGCGCTCCCATCAATATATAAAGCATTCCCCTGCTCTCTTACCTGGAGATTGCTTACACCGCCAGCATTAGCTGCATCAATAAGTTGCTTGTATTTATCCTGTAATGACATAATTGATATTTTTATTTGATGGTTAATTTGTTTTCAATTTTTTTGGGCTTGAGCGTATTAAGGCTCATCATAAGATTTTTTAAATCAGCCCGCTTTATGTCCCCTGTAAGTGTGATAACTCCATCTTTCACGTCGGTTTTCACAGTAGGAAAATCTTTGGTCGCATCTGTAACACCGCTCATTAAAGCAGCATCAGCATTAACCACTACCGGAGCCTGCTGTACAACTGCAGGAGCAGGAGTAACACTACAGTTATTCACAACAGAGTTTACACCTTTTACATCTTTTGCAGAAGCAGTCGCTTCATCTTTCGCTGCTTCATCTTTGCATTCACCTGTTAAGGTTGCAACACCGTCATTTACTGTTACCGAGATGCCGGGCATTGATTTCATTTTTTCCTCAATGTTTGCCTGGATGTCAGAGTCCTTTGGTTTACAACTAAAGAGCAATGTGGACGTCATAAGGAAAATGACGAAAAAGTTTTTGATGATTTTCATGTTTAGTTTATTTAATTAATAATAGACGAAAGTATTTAAAATTTTTATGGATTTTAGATTAAATAATTTTAAAGACAGCTAAGTCTTCCACCATCTACAGGTAAATTTATTCCGGTTATGTAAGAGGCTGCCGGTGTGCATAGAAAAGCAACTATCGCTCCAAATTCTTCAGGCGATCCAATTTTTCTTAAAGGAATTTCTGATAGAAATTCCGCTTCTATTTCTTCTTCATTTTTTTGTGATAATGACACTTTATTTTTTACGATAGAATCATATCGTGCAGTTCTTGTATAACCTGGTAAAACATTATTTACTGTTATGCCAAACTCTCCCAGTTCATTTGCAAGAGTTTTTGACCAGTTTGCAACTGCACCACGTATTGTATTAGAAACTGCAAGACCGGGGATAGGTTGCTTTACAGATGTTGAAATTATATTCACTATGCGCCCATAACCTGTTGACTTCATTGATGGCAACACAGCCTGTACCAATATTTGGTTGCAGATAAGATGGCTGTTAAAAGCCTGTAAGAAATCTTCCGGTGTTGCATCCACTGCATTGCCGCTCTTTGGCCCTCCTGTATTGTTTACCAATATACTTATCTGACACTTTTTGGCAAGATGCATGTCAATTGCATTCCTCACAGTTTGGGGAATTGCAAAGTCTGCAACGATATATTCATGCTTTTGATTTTTGGATATATCCAAAACTTTTGCAACTTCTTCTAATTTTTCTTCATTACGGGCCATCAATATTATCTCTGCGCCAAGTAATGCAAGTTCAACAGCGGTAGCTAACCCAAGACCCTGAGTGCTCCCACATACAAGTGCTTTTTTGCCAGTTAAATCGAGATTCATGGTAAATATTTAAATTAAATCTATTGAAAATTTAAATGCTTTATTATGTAACAGACAATAAACAAGTAAATATTTGACAAAAAAAAACTGCCCGTTAAAAGGCAGCTTTTCAAAATCAACTGAATCAATTATTTTTTCATGTCTTTATCCTTGTCCTTTTTATCTTTCTTGTCTTTGTCGTGTTTCATCATATGTTTATGATGTTTATGATGTTTGTGGTGTTTTTTAGAATCCTGTGCAAAAGATGAAGCCCCTAATAATAATGTAATTGCCGAAAGAAGAAATAGTTTTTTCATTGTAAATTATTTTAGCTCATAAATTTAATTGTTTGCTTTAGTCTCGTAATGTTAAATATCTTTTTTGTAAATATTTTGACAGGAAAAAGACAGAACACTATTTGCATCATTAAAAATTTCAAAAATATCAGATTAGATATTCACACCTGTTTAAAACATTCAATTTATTTACTTTACTGTTTAAGTATATTTGAACCAATGCGTACACTAAAAAGTATTTTGGGCTTGTAAAAATAAATACAACTATCAGGCCTGAAAGCAGAAAAATCCGTAGAAACAAATTATAAGAAATTCTTTTCTCCTGCCCATATAAGAAAAAAAATAATGGCTGATAAAAACTTATTTGATTATACTGAAGATTCTATTAAGAGTCTTGACTGGAAAGAGCATATACGTCTTAGGCCTGGCATGTACATTGGCAAACTAGGGGATGGAAGCAGTCCCGATGATGGGATTTATGTTCTTCTAAAAGAGGTATTGGATAATTGCATTGATGAACATACAATGGGTTATGGAAAACATGTTGACATAGAAATAAAAAACAAAACTGTAAGTGTTCGTGATTATGGCAGGGGTATTCCCCTGGGCAAAGTAGTGGATGTGGTGAGTAAAATAAATACCGGTGCAAAATATGATAGTAAAGCATTTCAGAAAAGTGTGGGCCTTAATGGTGTGGGAACAAAAGCTGTGAATGCTTTAAGCAGTTATTTTAAAGTATCTGCTTTTCGTGAAGGCAAACAAAAATCCGCAGATTTTGAAAAAGGTTTTCTTATTAAAGAATATAAAGAAGAAAAAACTACTGAGCAGAATGGCACACTGGTAACGTTTATCCCCGATGAATCTATTTTTAAAAATTATCATTACCTGCAGGAATTTCTTGATAACCAGTTTTGGAATTATTGTTTTCTGAATGCAGGCCTGGTTATAAACTATCATAGCAAAAGATATGTAAGTAAAAATGGCTTGCTTGATCTGCTGCAACGTAAAACTAATGAGGATGAAATCCGCTATCCCATTATCCATATAAAGGAAGAAGATATTGAAATAGCTATAACACATAACAATCAATATGGAGAAGAATATTACAGCTTTGTAAATGGGCAGTTTACCACCCAGGGCGGTACACACCTCGCTGCATTTAGGGAAGGCTTTGTAAAAACCATACGTGACTTTTATAAAAAAGATTATGATGCCTCCGATATAAGAGCTAGTATATGTGCAGCAATAAGTGTACGGGTGCAGGAACCTGTTTTTGAGAGCCAGACAAAAACGAAACTTGGTTCACAAATTATGTATGAAAAAGGGCCGGGTGTTAAAAATTTTATTTCAGATTTTTTAGGAAAAGAATTAAATAATTTTCTGCATAAAAATCCTGTAACGGCAGATGCATTAAAAAAAAGAATAGAACAAAATGAAAGAGAAAGAAAGGAACTTGCCGGTATAAAAAAACTTGCCAATGAAAGAGCTAAAAAAGCAAATCTTCACAATAAAAAATTACGTGATTGCCGGTTTCATTTTAACGATGCAGCAGAAGGTAAGAATAAAGATGAAATAAATGCGAGACGTCTCGAAACTACTATTTTTATTACGGAAGGTGACAGCGCCAGCGGTTCTATAACGAAGTCAAGAAATGTAGAAACCCAGGCCGTTTTCAGCCTTCGCGGAAAACCTTTAAATAGCTTTGGGCTTACAAAAAAGGTTGTATATGAAAATGAAGAATTTAATTTGCTGCAACATGCTTTAAATATAGAAGATGGTTACGAAGACCTGCGCTATAATAACATTGTAATGGCCACGGATGCAGATGTTGATGGAATGCATATAAGACTATTGCTCATGACATTCTTTCTCCAGTTTTTTCCTGACCTTGTAAAAAACGGTCACGTATATATATTAGAAACCCCTTTATTTCGTGTGCGTGATAAAAAGGAAACAATCTATTGTTATGATGAAAGTGAAAAGCAAAAAGCAATAACAAAACTAGGAAGTAAGCCGGAGATAACAAGGTTCAAAGGATTGGGAGAAATTTCACCAGAAGAGTTTGGAAAATTTATCGGGGATAATATAAAGTTGCAACCTGTAATGCTATTACCAGAAGTGCATATACAGCAATTGCTGGAATATTATATGGGAAAAAATTCTCCCTCACGCCAGGATTTTATTATAGATAACTTAAAGGTTGAATTGGATTTGGCAGAGGTCTCAGGAATATGATTTTTATTTTTTATTCTTAATTTTTCGTTTATAAATGATACATATAGTTTTCCAGGAAAATGATATTGACACGTTAAAAAAGGCAATTGCATTAGATGAAACTTTACAGGGAGATATTATTCAAATAAAAGATGATTTAGCGGTAGGTCCCTTATTAAATATTTATGCTGAAGAAGGTATAGAATCCCGCAAACAATGGTGGAGAGAGGTTTTGAAAGGTGGCGATTATGATGGGCTCGTAGATAAGGGAGAAATTGATGATGCTGCAACTGTTTCGGAATTAATGAAAAAATTGAGTTCAAATATTGAAGAAGTAATTTGGATTTGGGCAGCACAAAACAAACATGACGTGTCAGGATATTATTGGCTGATGAGCCAGTTAAAAAACTTCCAGGGAAGAATATATATTTTATACCTGAACAATCTTCCTTTTATAAATGACAAAGGACATATTTTTTATCCTGAAAATATATTCAATATTCCTGCCAAAGAATTTTTAAAAGCAAAGAAATTAGCAAGAATTATAACGCCTGCCGAGTTTGAAGTTGATCCTGATGAATGGACAAAATTAACGAAAGAAGATAAGGGGATAAGAACTTTAGAAGGTGGTAAAAAACTCATACAGCACGACTATAATTATTATGACAATGAATTGCTGAAATTTATCACAACCGATTGGCAAAAAGTAAATAAGTTATTTCATGGATTTTTTTCCAAATCAAAGAATACTACCGGTGACGCATACCTGCTGTGGCGTCTTAAATTAATGATAAAGGAAGAAAAGATAGACGCACAGGGAGAAATAAAAAATATGAAAGATTTTGAAATTAAATTGAAAGCTCCATAGGAGCGATATTTTTTCGCAATAATCGAAAACAAATATTCAACACTCAACATTCAATATTCAACGTTCAACTTTAGAAAATCTTTCACTCGATTAGATAGCCCTAAATAAATCGTATGCCTGAAAAAATATTTGATTTAGAAGACAGACTGGTTGAATTTTCATGCAGGATTATCGAAGTTGTAGAAGTTTTGCCAAACACAAGAGCTGGAAATTATGTTGCAGGACAATTAATCAGATGTGGATTAGCTCCGGCATTGTTATATGGTGAAGCTCAAAGCGCAGAATCAAGAATGGATTTTATTCATAAAATGAAAATTGTTTTGAAAGAACTGAAAGAAACAAGAATTTGTTTAAAAATAATTAGTAAGGCTGAAGTGATAAAACCCGTTGAAAGATTGAAAGAAATCAAATCTGAGAATGAACAACTAATTTCTATAATTGCTAAAAGTATTGATACTGCTAAAAAAAACCTTGATTTAAATAAAAAATGATTAACCTGATATATAGATTGATAAACTGTAACTAACGTTATATAAATTCTGTTATTCTTTTTTTCGTCAATAAAAATTAGTCATTAATCCGAATACTGCTGAATTTGAATATTGAGTGTTGAATATTGAGTGTTGAATGTTATTTCATTATAAATATTTGTACTTAAAT
>JBDTYU010000081.1:0-5203 GCA_040005535.1 Ginsengibacter sp.
ATATTCCCCAAATGTTTTGTAATCATCAGCAGTGTTTATAGGAGTATAAGCATCGCTCTTTACATTATTATAGAGGCCTACTTTTTTATCACCCACAATTTCTTTAAAATACTCCCATGACCATTTATGGTAGGCTGGCCATTGCTTTGCAAGCCCCGTAATGACCAATGGTTTTTTGGGTAAATAATATTTTTTTTTAAAATCGTCCGGTGAAATCTTTTCCACCCTGTCAACCTCTTGTAATTGCATCGTAAAATTTTATCGAATGTCACAAAATTAATTATTCTTAATGCTTAATCATTTTATAAATCTTAATAATGCGGTAAAATTTTGAAATAAACACATCTTGTATCAAAAAACTATCAACTGTAATTATCAAAAACTAATAAGCGTTAGTTTTGAAAAATAACATCCGCAATATGGCAAAAATCGTCCCGGCTAAAAACGGTTCCAAAAAAGATGCAATAACCCGAAAGGCATCAGCGCTCTTCATGAAAAAGGGATTTCCGGCTACTTCAATGCGTGATATAGCAGAAGCGATCGGTGTAGAGGCTCCAAGCCTTTACAATCATATTGAATCTAAAAATGAAATCTTAAAAGACGTTTGTTTCAGGATTGCACGACTTTTTACAAATCATTTAAGAGAGGTTGAACTTAGCCCTGAATTATATTTATCAAAAATTGAAAGTATCATACGTTTCCATATTTCCATGATGGTAGAAGAGTATGAAAGCGTATATATTTCCGAGCATGAATGGAAGCATTTGCCGGGTCCCTTGTTAAACGATTTTAAAACACGTCGCCGCAACTACCGGTTACGGTTAGCCGCTATTTTACAAAAGGGGATTGATAATAAAGAAATCGGTATCATCAATCCTTATGTTGCTGTCCTTACTATTTTGTCAGCAATAAGTGGCATAGAAAGCTGGCAAAGGTCAGGTAAAAAAGTAGATGCGAAATCGCTTGAAGAAAATATGGTTAAGATTCTTGTTGAAGGCTTAAGGTATCAGCCTGAAATAAAATCCCCAAGTAATCACCTTACATTAAAACGACAAAAAGGTTTATAAAAAAATATGAGTTTTTTAAAAAACTGAAATTCTAAATCTAAATAAGTGGCGTTACATTTTCATAAGCTTACGGTTAAAAATATTCAACACGAAACAAAAGATTGTGTTTCTGTTGCCTTTGATATTCCAAAAGAGCTGGAAAAGGATTTTTTATTTAAACAAGGGCAAAACGTTACCATCAAAGTGAATCTTGATGGAGAAGAAATAAGAAGATCTTATTCCATTTGCAGCAGTCCGTATGATAATGAATTAAGGATTGCAGTGAAAAAAGTTTATGAAGGTTCTTTCTCCACCTTTGCCTGTCAAAAACTTAAAGCGGGAGATATACTTGAAGTGATGCCGCCTACCGGAGCATTTTTTACTGAAGTAAACATTTCTAACAAAAAGAATTATGTTTTTTTTGCCGCAGGCAGTGGCATCACTCCCGTTATTTCCATTGTTAAAACAATTTTGCTCATCGAGCCTGAAAGTAGTGTTGCACTTGTATATGGTAACAGGAATGTGTCTTCAATAATCTTTAAGGAACAGCTTGAGGCTCTGAAAGATAAGCACCTGAATCGTTTCAGGATGTATCATATTTTGAGCAGGGAACGAATGGAGGCAACTATTAATTATGGAAGAATTGATGCTGAAAAATGCCGGGAGCTTTCCAAATTAATTAACCTTACTGCCGTTAATGAATTTTTTATTTGTGGCCCTGAAAAAATGATTTTTGCTATAAAAGAATTTTTAGAAATGAATGGAGTAAATAAAAATAAAATTCATTTCGAATTGTTTACTACACCTGCCAGGAAAAACATAAAAATTTACGCGGCGAAAAACACGCAGGAAAATGAGGGAAGTGAGATCACCGTAAAAATTGATGGGCGAAGTTTGACTTTTATGCTGGATTATAACAGCAATAATATTCTTGATGCTTCATTGGCGCAAGGTGCCGATCTACCGTTTGCCTGTAAAGGAGGCGTATGTACAACTTGCCGGGCAAAGTTGTTAGAAGGAGAAGTTGAAATGGAAGTGAATTATGGACTTGAGCAGGAAGAAGTAAATGCGGGTTTTATTTTAACATGTCAGTCGCACCCAAGAAGCAGAAAAGTTGTTGTTGATTTTGATAACAAATAAGTTTTTGCATTTTAATTGGTAACTACTCACACCTTTGCCCCATAGATCCTAATTCATCATTTGGCGAAGCATTGGTTTCTCTGAATAAAATAATAAAGCTCTGAAAATCATTGCTTGCTTTTTCAAATTCAGATTTAGCCGTTAAAAATTTTTCTGATTTTTCATCATGTCGTAAAAAGAATTTCTTTTGAATTTTTTCGTAAGCATCAAATTTTTCTGAAAATATTTTTTGTAGTTCATCAAATTTTTCCTGGTAATTCATTTTCCGTGTTTCTTGTAAAAATAAAGATATTATTTATTTACCTTGCTTGCACCGCCGGGCTGCCAATTTAACTAACAGTCGTTAGTTTTTATAATTCTGAATGTGTAACTTTGAATATAAAAATTACTCTATGGCTACGGAAGAGTTACAAAAAATATTTGATGACAAAGTTTCACAGGAAATAAAAATAGAACCTAAAGACTGGATGCCGGATGATTATCGTAAAACATTGATACGGCAAATAAGTCAGCACGCCCACAGCGAAATTGTTGGAATGCTTCCTGAAGGTAACTGGATAACAAGAGCTCCATCACTTAAAAGAAAAGCAACTTTATTAGCAAAAGTTCAGGATGAAGCCGGGCATGGCCTTTACTTATATGCAGCCGCAGAAACTATGGGAATAAGTCGCGAAGAAATGATTGATCAATTACTTAATGGTTCTGCAAAATATTCTTCAATTTTCAATTACCCAACTTTAACCTGGGCAGATATTGGCGCCATAGGCTGGCTGGTGGATGGCGCTGCAATTATGAACCAGGTTCCTTTATGCCGGGCCTCTTACGGCCCTTATGCAAGGGCAATGATACGGGTTTGTAAAGAAGAAAGCTTTCATCAGCGGCAGGGATTTGAAATTTTACTTACGCTTTGCAAAGGAAGCAAAGAACAAAAGGAAATGGCGCAGGACGCATTAAATCGTTGGTGGTGGCCCAGCTTGATGATGTTTGGGCCAAATGATGATGCTTCGCCACACACGGCACAAAGCATGAAATGGAAAATAAAAAGATTTACCAATGATGAGTTACGTCAGAAATTTGTAGACATCTGCAAAGAGCAATCAGATATCCTGGGACTAACTATTCCGGATACTAATTTAAAATGGAATGAAGAAAATAAACATTATGATTTCGGTGAAATAAACTGGGACGAATTTTGGAATGTAGTAAAAGGAAACGGACCTTGTAATAAAGAGCGTTTAGCCGCAAGGGTTAGTGCGAACGGAAATGGAGAATGGGTAAGAGAAGCGGCTATAGCTTATGCTAAAAAGAAGGCCTCCTAAATCCTCCAGGGGAGGACTTTAAAGATTCTATAAATCAGAAAGTTTTAAGGTATTTCAAAACCTATGCTGAAATAAAACCTATGCTGAAATATTTAAATTGCAAAGAAATAATCAATAATGAATACAGACGAACCTCTCTGGGAAATTTTTATAAGAAGTAAACAAGGCCTCGATCATAAGCATGTGGGAAGTCTTCATGCGGCAGATGCAAAAATGGCAATAGAAAATGCAAGAGATGTTTATACACGACGTATGGAAGGCGTAAGTATATGGGTAGTTGAGTCAAAAAATATTCATTCTTCCAATCCTGATAATGCTTCCAGTCTATTTGATCCGGCGAATGATAAAATTTACCGTCATCCCACTTTTTATGTTTTACCGGACGAATTGAAACATATGTAATGCCCAACCATCTTTTTAATTATACACTTCACCTGGCCGATAATTCATTAATCATGGGCCATCGTTTAAGTGAATGGACAGGCCATGGGCCAATGCTTGAACAGGATATTGCGATAAGTAATATTGCCTTGGATTTAATTGGACAATCAAGAAATTTTTATCAATATGCCGCGAAATTAATTAATTCCATCAGTGAAACAGAACGTTCCAAAGTCCTTTCCTTTGGAGAGGACTTTGGTGAGGTCACCGAAGACTCACTTGCTTATTTGAGAGATGCCCGTGAATTTAAAAATATTTTGTTAGCTGAATTACCAAATGGCGATTGGGCAAAAACAATATTGAAATTATTTTTCTTCAGTACTTATCAATATTTTTTATACCAGAATCTTATTAATTCTTCTGATAAACAATTAGCAGCAATTGCAGAAAAATCATTGAAGGAAGTAACTTATCATTTGCGATGGAGCAGTGAATGGGTAATACGTTTGGGAGATGGTACTGAAGAAAGTAACCGGCGTATAAAATTAGCTCTTGAAGAAATCTGGCCTTTTACGGGAGAAATGTTTGAAGCAGCAGGATATGAAAATCTATGCACAGAAGAGCAGGCAGGCGTTGCCGTTAGTGAATTAAAAAATGACTGGCAAAACAAAGTAAAAGATGTATTGGAGGAAGCATCACTTTCATATCCTGCAGAAGAAAAAATCTGGATGCAGACAGGAGGTAAAAATGGTATGCATACAGAACACCTTGGTTTTATTCTTGCTGAAATGCAATTTCTACAAAGAGCTTATCCTGGTTGTGAATGGTAGTTATTTAAATGATGGAACACATAAAAGAAAATATTACTGAAAAGGAAATATGGAAGTTGCTGGAGCAGGTTTATGATCCGGAAATTCCCATATTGTCAGTAATTGATTTGGGAATTATAAGAGATGTAAAATTAGACAAGGAAAAGATTGAAATTTTCATTACACCTACTTACAGCGGCTGCCCAGCAATGGACGTAATTTCAATGAGTATACGAATGACCCTTTTGCAAAATGGATTTGAAAATATAAAGATCATACAGCAACTTTCACCGGCATGGACAACAGATTGGATGAGCAATGAAGGAAAGGAAAAACTAAAGTCTTATGGGATAGCTCCACCTGTTGGAAAAACATTCGACAAAAAGTATTTGGAAGAAGAATTAAAAGTTGAATGCCCGCTTTGTCATTCTGTTAATACAAAACTCATCAGCCAGTTTGGCTCTACATCCTGCAAAGCATTGTATCAGTGCATTGACTGTCTTGAGCC